>CAVXOO010000303.1:0-8050 GCA_963762945.1 uncultured Acidobacteriaceae bacterium
AGGCAGCATGAGCCGATCGAACGAGGTTCTTTATCGTGTCGACTCGGTGGCAATGCGGGCAAAGTTGTGCGGCTTTCATTTCACTCTGGGCGAGGGCGGTCACAAGAGTCTGGTTCCAATTTCGTTGAGCTGACGGCGATCGCTTGACGGCACGGTTCGGCAGTTTCGACGGCTAATGCCCGGAAGATTTTCATCGGTCCAAAGGTCTCAGTTTTCCCCCGTTATGCGAAACGCACGCAACGCTCATTCGGCAACTCAAGGAGGAAGTTCATGGCGGCAACAACATCACAGGGCAGACAATTCACGTTCTTCATGATCGGGATGCGCATCGGCAAGCTGTGTCATCGGATTTTTGTATCGGCACGGCGAAAGTGGGGCGGCAGACGCGTTCTGGACTTTGCCCTCCCCGGAGCCGCAGCCACCGCTTCCGGTTTGGTGGACGGCATCGGCCATCTGGGCGCCATCTTCTCCCCGTACGTGGTGGTTTTCGTAAGCGAGCGTTACGGTTGGGACAGTCTCTTCTTTCTACTGGGCGGCGCGGCGTTTCTGGCTGGCGCGGTGTTGATCCCGATCTGGAATCTCAAGCCTTCCAATTCCGTCCCCGTTGCGATGGAAGAGAGTGCCTTGGAACCGGTCGCCTGCGTCGCGGTTGAATAAGCAAAAATCCAAAGGCGACGATCGCCAAGTGAACGCAACCTTGCGAATGGCTCGCTCGGGTCTCAGGCAATCCAGGTGAATTCGGCGGATTCACACCTGCCGGCCGTTGCCCGCTTCCGCAATGCGAAAGTAAACGCGGATCTTAACCATACTGAGAAGCGCCAGACGACTCGCTGCGGCGCCATCCGGGCCACGAATAAACATACGTTCATTACCGTTAAGTGTCTCTGCATTCATTCGACCTTAATGCTCAGCGGCTTCTCCATGACTACGATCACCTCAAGTTCAATGGCAAACGAACTGGACCTCAACGGCGCTTGCGAAGCTGCCGTGTTGAAGCCGAAATCTCAACAACCTTGAACGGAGCCGCCATGCGCAATGCAATTCGCCTTCTCTTCCTTCTTCCGGCAATGATCCTTAGCATCCCACTCTGCGCGCAGAATGCCCATGTCAGCGGCGAAGTGGTCGATCAACAAAATGCCAGCATCAAAGGTGCGACGGTGACGCTCAAGCGCATCAGCACCGAGGTCAAAGAGGAAACCACAACCGGCGCAAACGGCGACTTTCTCCTGCCGCCTGTCGTGCCCGGAACCTACGAGATCAAAGCGCATGCCCCGGGATTCCAGAGCACGGTCGTGACCGGAATCACGCTCGAAGTGGGCGAATCCAAGGTGCTCACTCTGCAACTGAAGCTGGGCGCGGTGGAGCAAACCGTTCAGGTGAACGATGTGCCGCCGGAGCTGACCACCGATCGCGCCGACCGCGGCCTCACCATCGAGCCGGCATTCGTCGAGAGCATTCCGCTCAATATCCGCAATCCATTGCAGATCATCAGCGACGGCGTTGGCGTAACCAAGGGCGACGATGGATTATCGGGGCAAAATTATTCGAGCGAAAGCCGCTCCAACACCTTCCGCATTAACGGCGCCAAAGGCTCGACTACCGATGTCATGCTCGACGGCGCAGCCAATATCACTGCCTACTATAACCAGGATGCCGGGATTCCGGGAACCGATTCGGTGCAGGAGACGCGCGTTTATACCGACGCCTATGCCCCGGAGTTTGGCCGCACCAGCGGCGGCATTGTCGCTTTCGCACTGCGTTCGGGCACCAACTCATTGCACGGTTCGGCCTTTGAGTATTACCGCAACGAAGACATGGATGCCAACGGCTACAACGCCAACAATACCACTCCAATAACGCCTAAGGGAGGGTTCAGCAGGAATCAGTTCGGCTTCCGGATTGGCGGTCCGGTCGTGATTCCCAAGGTGATGAATGGCCGCAATAAGACATTCTTCTTCTTCTCCTACGATGGGCTACGCGACACGACGGCGGAATCCTGGCTGGAAACCGTTCCTACCGCTCTCGAAAGGACGGGTGACTTCTCGCAATCCTTCGATGCCAAAGGAAACCTGATTGTCATTTACGATCCGTCGACCACTACCCTGCAGCCGGTGGGCAGCACGGTTTGCACTTCGACACCCGTGAAAACAGCAAACTCAACCTATTGCCGCACGCCCTTTTCGGGCAATAGGATCGTGAATCCCAGCACGCTGGGACTTGCGCTGCTCAAGCTCTATCCGCTGCCCAACACCGCCGGAACTGGTTTAAGCAACGAGAACAATTTCTTTTCCAATGCGCCGAATACCGACGATAACAACAGCTACGACACGCGCATCGACCATCAATTCAACGCCAAGCACAGCATCTTCGGGCACTATACCGACTTCACCAATCGCATTCTCAATGCCGACTTTTTCGGCAATGGATTGTCGCCCCAGATGGCCAACGACCGCATCCCAGGGAAGAGCCTCATCGTGAATCACACCTGGGCCATCAAGTCAAACCTGATCTTCGAACATCACTTTTCCTGGGCGCATAGCGAATCGAATCGCGATGAGCTGGTGCATCGAACTCCGGGAAGCCTTGGCTTCAATGCCGCCAACGTCGCGCCTGGCGTCACCGCAACCCTCAGCCCCTCGCTCGGCATCAGCGGCGCTCAAGCGCTGGGCGGCGTAACTTCCCTGGGTAACGAGTATCCCCTGGAGAGCAACTTTTCGTCGGTTTGGCAATATGCGGCCGACGCCAATTGGGAGAAGGGCAAACATACAATCAAATTCGGCTTCGATACCAGGCGCTACCCCGTGCAGCTATGGGATCCGGATCAAATGTCCATCAGCGCAGCCGACAAGTTTACCAGTGGTCCGTGGACGACGACGCCTTCGACCGACTCCGGCTCGGGCATGGCCGAGCTGCTGCTGGGCTTGGCAACCGTTACCTCGGGATACGAGCCTGTGACCCGGTCGCACCACTACTACTATGGCCTCTACACTCAGGACATCTGGAAGCTCGCTCCCAAGCTGACGGTAACCTACGGCTTGCGGTACGACCTCGAGTTGGGCGACATTGAGAACGAAAACCTGCTCAACTATATCGACACAACCTCCACTTCGCCGATTAACGGCAAGGTGACCTCTCTTCCCGGCGAACCGGCACTTCCGACTCTGGTGGGCGGCGTGGGTATTCCGGGCCTGAACGGCACAAGCAGAGAGTTGCAACTTCCCGAGAAGCTGCACTTCTCGCCGCGCCTTGGTCTCGCTTATCAACTCAACGACAAGACCATCGTTCACACCGGCCTCGGCATCTTTTTCCATCCGGCCGCGGCCTGGCAGCAATTTCCCAACGCCGACGGAGCAATCAGAACTTCAACCTCGATTGACGCGCAGTCCAACGGCGCGAATCCCCGTCGTCGGATACAGCCTGGCCAGCCCCTTTCCCTCCGGGCCTTCCCACTCCCTTATGGGAACGCCGCCGGTCTGGGCATCGATCTCGGACAGAGCATCGCCGGCCCAGGGCGCCATCAGAATATTTCTTATCAGCTCAATTACTCGCTCGACGTTCAGCGTTTGCTGCCCGCCAGTTTTGTCGTCACCGCGGCTTACGCCGGCAACCAAGGCGTGCACCTGATGCAGCCCCTCTATATGAACCAGATTCCCGACTCCGATCTGGCTCAAGGATCGGCGCTGCTCGCCAACGTCAGCAACCCCTTCGCCGGCGTCATCACCGATCCAACCTCCACGCTCAGCCTGTCTACGGTCGCTTACGAACAACTGCTTCGTCCGTTCCCGCAGTTCACAGGCGTGGAACAGATTAACTCCGGTGTGGGGCACTCCACTTACAACGCCGGCCAGTTGACCGTTGAACATCGCGCCAAGAACGGGCTCTCGGAACTCTTTGGCTACACATTCAGCAAAGCCCTCGACAACGTCGGCGAGATGACCAGCGTGGCGGGGACTTACACGGGATTCCAGGATTACTATTGCCCGCGCTGCGACAAGTCCCGTTCCGACCAGGACGAGACCCACGTAGTGCGCTGGAGCACGCGTTACGAATTGCCCTTCGGCTACCAGAAGCCGTTTCTCAATCACGGCATCGCCGCAAAGGATTGTGGGCGGCTGGGCGGTCAGCGGAATCTACTCCTTCGATTCGGGTCGGCCGTTAACGGTGAGCGCTACCAACAACTCCCATTCCTACAACGGAGGAAGCTACCGGCCCAATGTGACCGGCCTCTCGGATAAGGCTCCCGGCGGGTCGCAAATCAAACTCGGCAGCGAATACTTCAACCCTGCGGCCTTTGTACAGCCGGCCAGCTACACCTTCGGCAACGCGAGCCGCCATCTGGCGAACATCAACAGTCCCTATTCGTGGAACCTCGACGCCATGGTGGAGAAGGATACGCGCATTACCGAACGCTACTCTGCAACCTTTCGCGCCGAGGCCTTCAACGCTACCAACGGTGTGATCTTCTCAGGCCCGACCACCAGCATCTCCTCCGCAACCTTCGGAACCATGGCAACCATGAGCCAAAGCAACACACCGAGAAACATCCAAGTCAGCGTGCGATTCACGTTCTAACGCAACGCAGAATTCTCCGGCCTCAACCGGAGAAGCCTGCCCATCAGCAATCGGAGGTACACATGACGAAACGTTTCAGTCTCATCCTCGCACTGATCGCGAGCGCCGCGTGTTTCGTGAACACTGCGCACGCCCAGCAAACGATTTTCATTAACGCTAAAGTCATCACCGTCGATGCGGCGCACCCCTCCGCGCAGGCCTTCGCCGTAGACAACGGGCGATTCGTCGCGGTGGGAACCAACGCGGAGATCCTCAAGCTCAAGACAGCTACGACCAAGGTGATCGACCTGAAGGGCATGACGGTCACTCCGGGATTCAACGACGCCCACCTGCATCCGCAGGCCATCTTCGACGAGAACTCGCCCTACTACAGGGTTTGGTTGGGCAGCGACCGCGTCAAGACCATGGACGATCTGATCGCGGCCCTCAAGCGCAAAGCGGCCATCACCCCTCCAGGCAAGCCCATCAACGGATACGGATATAACGACGTGACGCTGGGCCGCCATCCTAACCGTCACGATCTGGATAAGGTGTCCACGACGCAGCCGGTTTCGATCACTCACGGTTCGGGACACATTACGGTAGTGAACAGCTTCATGCTGGAGGCTGCGGGAGTGACCAAAGAAACGCCCGATCCTCCCGGCGGCGCCCTCGACCGCGACCCTGATGGAACCCCCAACGGCGTGCTGCGCGAAAGCGCTCGTGGCGTCCTCGGTAGGGGCCGGCGCGAACAGCAGACCGCTGCCTCAGGCGACAAACCCGCAACCACCGATCAGCCGGCACCCGGCAGCGGCCAGCGCGGCGAAGGCCACGCACCAGCGGCTGAAGGCGCCGGCGGGCGCGGTGCCGACGCCAACGACCGCTCGAACATTCCGCGCGACAAGGAGATTGAGGGTTACCTGAACTGCTTCAGGCAATACTCCGCGCGGGGCATCACCAGTGTGGGCATCGCCGGCGGCAGCCCCTCCTCGTTCAGATTAATGCAGGAGTTGCGCGATCGCGGCAATCCGGTGCGCGTGGGCTTCATGTTTACGGTTAGCAACTTCGACGCACTGCAGGCCGCCGGAATCGAGCGCGGCTTCGGTGACGATCGTCTGCGCGTTTCTTCGCTCAAAAACTTTCAGGGCAACTCCTTCAGCGGGCGGACGGCATGGCTCAGCGAGCCGTACTCCGACCAGCCCGGTTACTACGGCATTCCGCCCGCGCGCAGGCAGGAGCAGTTGGACGCAGATGTGCAAAAGTGGTGGGACGCGGGCTGGCAGGTGGCCACGCATTCCAACGGGGACCGCGAAATCGACATGATGCTCACGGCGATCGAACGCGCCGAGGCCAAGAATCCCCGCCCGGACGCGCGCTGGCGGATCGAGCACGCCAGTGTCATGAATCTGGCCCTGCTGGATCGCGCCAAGAAGGACGGCGTGATCCTGGTCTTCCACTCGTACATGTGGGAATACGGAAACATTCTCGCCTCCTATGGCCCGGAGCGGCTTTCCATGGTGCATGCCTATCGCACCGCAATCGACATGGGCATTCCCGTGGCCGGCCACTCCGACTCTCCCATCTCCGCAGCCTATCCGCTCCTGCGCATTCAGGATATGGTCACACGCAAAAGCCAGCAGGGCGTTGTGGTCGGCGGGAATCAGAGAGTGACCGTCGACGAGGCCATCAAGGTGTGGACCCTGGATGGCGCTTACGCCACCTTCGAGGAGAACATCAAGGGATCGATTACTCCCGGCAAGCTGGCCGATTTCGTAGTCCTTGAGAAGGATCCGCGCCAGGTGCCTCCCGATAACATCAAAGATATCGTTCTCGAGGCGACTTACCTTGGCGGCGAGAAAGTCTACACCGCACCCCCAAAACCGGTGGCTATGATTCCACAGCCTCCGCTCAACTATGGCGACGGTAATTACGGCGACGGCGACGAAGAGGAAAACGACAGTGCAATCTGGTAACTCATCTAAGTTACTCTTTACTCCCGGCCCCCTGACCACTAGCTCTACGGTCAAGGGGGCCATGCTCCGCGATCTTGGCTCGCTGGATAGCGACTTTCTGGCTGCGGTCCGTAACATTCGCACCCGCCTGCTCGTCCTGGGTCCTTATCCGCCCGAGAACTATGAATGTATCCTCATGCAGGGCAGCGGCACATTTGTAGTCGAATCGGTGATATCGACTGCCATTCCTCGCGACGGCAAGCTGCTGGCCATGGTCAACGGCGCCTATGGCCGGCGCATTGCGCAAACCGCGCGCATTCACGGAATCGATCTGGAAGTTTTTGAAGTCGCCGAGAATAGGAAGTTTACTGCAGAGCTCGTCACCGAGTATCTGGCCTCACGCTCCGGTTTCACCCACGTCGCGGCGGTGCACTGCGAGACCACCAGCGGCATGTTAAATCGCGTCGAGGAGATTGGCCCGGTGGTGCGTGCTGCCGGCGCATCGTACATCGTAGACGCCATGAGCAGCTTCGGCGCGGTCCCCATCGACATGGCGGAAGCGCATATCGATTTCCTCATCTCCTCGGCCAACAAGTGCATCGAAGGTGTACCGGGCTTCGGCTTCATCATTTGCAACCGCGCCGCTCTCGCAGCGGCCAAAGGCCACGCACGCACGCTGAGCCTTGACTTCTATGACCAATGGGCCGGCATGGAAGCCGACGGCCATTTCCGCTTCACGCCCCCCATTCAAACCATCCTCGCCTTCGAGCAGGCGCTGAACGAGCTTGACGAAGAAGGCGGCGTTTGCGCACGCGGCGCGCGCTACCGGAAAAATCACGTTGCGCTTTGCCGCGGAATGAAAGCTCTCGGCTTCGAAATCTACCTCGCGGACCAGGACCAGAGCTTCATCATTACTTCGTTTCGCTACCCTACCGACCCGGCCTTTCAATTCGCAGACTTCTACGAGCGGCTATGGAGGTTGGGCTTTGCGATTTACCCCGGTAAGTTGTCCCATGAATCTTGCTTCCGGATCGGAACCATCGGAAGAATTACCACGGCGGAGATCGAAGCACTCCTGTCGGCGATCAGCAGTGCGTTGCATGACATGGGTGTCTCTTCGAGCCGGGAAGTAACTCAGGAACCAGTCTCCGTTCGAACGTCCTAGTCTCCGTGGCCAAAGCATTCGTTGGTTGTGCCTCAACCGTTGAGGCACCCGATGGAGAGGGTCGCCCCGTCCCTCCCCCGCAGCGTCCTAGAATTGAGAAATTACAGGACGATCATTGCGACACCAGCGTCGCGACGGAAGCCATTCTCGCAGTGGAGAGTGAGCGATTCGCCTGGTCCGAGGGCTTCCATGGTGAGGGTATGGCGTCCTTAAGGGAATCTCGAATCATGACCAAACCGTGAATTCGCAGGCAGCCCGCGGACAGATGCTGGCCGCTGATTAAACTGAGAGCGAACGCTGCACGGCGAGAGATCGCCCCTGAAGGCCCATCAACCTTACGTAAGGCCATTACTTATGGGCTATCCTTCAGTTAAATCCCCGA
>CAVXOO010000304.1:0-6741 GCA_963762945.1 uncultured Acidobacteriaceae bacterium
TCGACAGCGACGTGCACGTGGTCGGCGTATCGAGCCTGGCCGCGGGACACAAAACACTGGTGCCGCAGCTCATCGCCGAATTGCGCAAGCTAGGCAGGGAAGACATCCTCGTGGTTGTCGGCGGCGTCATTCCGCCGCAGGATTACGATTTCCTCTATAGCGCCGGCGTGGCGGGAATCTACGGGCCGGGCACAGTGATTCCGGTTTCCGCGCAAAAAATTCTCGAAATGCTGAGCGCCAGCGTGACAATATAGTAATCCTGTCCGATAAACGAAACTTGGGTGCCCCATTCTTCGAGCGCTTTTTGCTCGAAGGGTGGGAAAGCAGGATCCCACTCAATCGGGCGGATCAGGGCCAAATCGGACGGACCATATTATGAAGAGCGCGATGCGTGAAATTGCCGGATGCGAAACACCACAGGCTCCGCGCGCCGCGCAAAAGCGCAAGCCGCTCTCGCGCGAAGAGTACGTCGCAGGCATTTTGCGCGGCGACCGCACGGTGCTGGCGCGCGCGGTCACACTCGTCGAGAGCGCACGTGAGGCAGATCGCGCTCTAGCCGAACAGATCGTCGAAGATTGCCTGCCGCACAGCGGCAACTCGATCCGCGTCGGCATCACCGGCGTGCCCGGCGCGGGCAAAAGCAGTTTGATTGAAGCGCTGGGCGGCTATCTGATCGCAGGCCAGCAGCAAAAAGTCGCGGTGCTGGCGATCGACCCCAGCAGCCAGATCTCCGGCGGCAGCATTCTGGGCGACAAGACGCGCATGACCACGCTGGCCGCGAGCGAGATGGCCTTCGTGCGCCCCTCGCCCTCGCGCGGCATGGCCGGCGGCGTGGCGCAGCGCACGCGCGAAGCCATGCTGCTGTGCGAAGCCGCGGGATACCGCAACATACTGGTCGAAACCGTCGGCGTCGGGCAATCGGAGACGGCCGTGCATGAGATGGTGGATTTTTTTCTGCTGATCACGCTAGCCGGCGCGGGCGACGAGTTGCAAGGCATCAAGCGCGGCGTGATGGAGCTGGCGGACCTGGTCGCCGTAAACAAGGCCGATAGCGCGAACGTTACCGCGGCGGAGCGGGCGCGTGCCGAAGCCGCAAACGCATTACACTTTTTCCCGGCAGCGGAGTCGGGATGGACGCCGCGCGCGATCACCTGCTCGGCGCAGACGGGCGCGGGCATTTGCGAGCTATGGAAGTGCGTGCAGGAATATGTCGCACTCACGCAGGCCAATGGATGGTTCGCGATTGCGCGGCGCGAGCAGCATCGGCGATGGGTCGATGAGATGATCGATCAGGCACTGCGCCAGCGCTTCGATGCGCATCCCGAAGTGCGCAGCCGCATGGAATCGCTCGAGCGCGACGTGGCCGAGGGGCGCACAACTTCATTCCGCGCGGCGCGCATGCTTCTCGACGCCTACACGCGCGAATCGTAAAAATGTTCCTTAAGTTCCGACCGGAGTTTCCGAGCCGCACGCAACAAAACTGTAGCGCCGGTCTCCTGACCGGCTGTCGTGCGGGCGTCCACGCCCGCGCGTCGGGACTTTCGCAAGGCTTTCTTCTTTATCGCGATCGCTCGGGCAAAGACGCGTCGCCCGTCGCTCATTGCGCGTTGCGGAGGATCTGAAGCGTTTCCTCGAGCGCCAATTCCCACGAAGCCATCTCGACGCCAAAGCAATCGTGCATTTTTGCGTTCGAAAGCACCGAGTTGCGCGGTCGCGCAGCCGGAGTGGGATAGTCTTTCGTAGCGATTGCGGTGAGCGCGGGCGGCTTGAGGTTGAGCAGTTCTGCGGCGCGGGCAAAAATGGCCTGAGCAAAGCCGAACCACGAGACAGAACCGCCGCAGGTCATGTGATAGAGGCCCGTCCAGCCCTGCGCAGCGCCGACGCGGCCGGCAAGAATGCCGCTGACGATCGCGTGCGTGGCGCGGGCTAGCTCAATGGAAGTCGTCGGTCCGCCAATCTGATCGTCAACGATCGAAAGCCTATCGCGCTCGCGCGCCAGCCGCAGCATGGTAAGCAAGAAGTTATTGCCGTGCGGCCCGTAGACCCAACTGGTGCGGAAGATGAGAAACTTGCCACGAATGTTTTTGATAGCCTGTTCGCCGGCGAGCTTGCTCGCGCCGTAGACGTTAAGCGGATTCGGCACATCGGTCTCAACCCACGGCGAAGTTTTGCCGCCGTCAAAAACGTAGTCCGTGGAGTAGTGGACAAAAAGTGCGTCGCGCCTGTGAGCTTCTTCGGCCAGCACGCGCGCCGCGCCTTCGTTGATGGCGTAAGCCAGATCGCGTTCGCTCTCGGCGCGATCGACGGCCGTGTACGCGGCAGCATTCAAAATCACGTCGGGCGCTGCGCGGCGCACAAGCTCGCGAGTTTGCTCCGGATCGGCCAGATCGACGGATTCGCGATCGACACCAACGACGGAGCCGATACCCGCAAAGACTTTTTCGAGCTCGCGCCCAAGAGAGAAGCGTGAAGAGCGCAATGCGGGGATTCTTCATCGCGTCTCCTTTCCGCGGAAAAGATCGCGAAACTGCTGGATTTCATAAGAGGCTGTAACGCGCCAAAGGACTCCCGCGCTGTTATCGCTGAGCCCGAATTGCGGCGAGAAAAACAGCGTAGGCCCGCGCGGCACATCGAACTGAAGCGTGGGGCCTGCGTAGTGCGAGGTATCGTTGAGGCCGAAGTCGTGCACCGTCGCCAGCCCCCCATACACCTCCGCCCCCGCGCTGAAGTTCTGGCGGCAGAAGACGCAGCTGTGGCTTGCGCCCTTTAACGCCAGAGGGCGGCTCGCCCCAACCGCGTAGCCAAACTCCCAGGCTCCGCCCATCAGATTCTTTTCCATGATCCAGTTCTCCGAAACATTCCACCCCTTGGGATTGCTGGAGAGAATGAGTTTTCCCTCCATGGTGCGCGAGACGTCGCCGCGGCCCTCGGAGTTGCGAGCCTCAAGATCGGCGATGCTGTCGTGGCCAGTCACTTCGAGCACGCTTTTGTCGGCGCCGTTCACATCTTCGTATTCCACGTAGAGGACGGGATTGATCCAGTGCTCGGTGGGCAGGACGCGAAACCGGTTTTCCCAGCGAAAGCCGGTGAAGATGGTCGAATCGTTGGCGGTTGCCTGGCCTTGCAGGTAGAGCTCGGTGGTCCACCAGGCCTTTGCGCCGTACTCCAATTCGAGAGTTGAACTGTAGAAGCCGTTCGAGCCGGCGGGTGCGCCGGTCGAGCCTTTTTGCGCGATTTCAAGATTGCCCGGTTCTTCGAGAGCTTGAGAGTAGGTGACGAAGTAGGGCGGTTCCTCGGCGCGGGCTTTGAAAGACGGCGCGAAACAGAGCAAAAGGACGAAAGACAACGCCGGCCCGAGAAATGGTTGAGCCGCGCTGGGGAAAAATTTGCGTAGGGCATGGACAGAAACGCGGCCGGTGGCTTGCTTCCGCGCGATTCGGGGTCCAGCAGCAGGATGGGAACTTCTAGCCATTAGATTCCTCTCTGGGATGGATGGGTGGCCGAAGATTCCGATATTCTTGAGAAACCGTCAGCTCACGGGTTGCCGGTTATGCGGCTCTGGTGATGCTTCGCCAAAAGACCTTCGCCAGGGCCGCAGGTTTGCCAGGGTCAGTTCACAGACCCCCAGCGGTTGGGCGCAGCCAAAACTGCGCGGTATGTCGAGTTCAATCCCGGAAAACATGGGATTGGAAGCCAGTTGCGAAATACGACCAAATTGGTCCTATATCAAATTAGCATACAGATTTGGGCTGTGCAATCGCAGGCCTATCGCTTTCTGAACCACCGCTTTCGAAAGACCGACGGGGCTCACAGCGCAGCCTGCGCGTCGATGCAATAATGGTGTCAAGCCGCCAAACAGAGAGGAAATTGCGGTGCGAGCCGGATGAACCTTCCTAACTCCATCACCATGAGCCGGATCATCATGATCCCGCTCTTTCTGTGGATTCTCTCGCCGCACTTTCCCTGGCAGGGGAACGGCGCGCAGGAGATTGTAGCGTCGGTGCTGTTTGTGCTGGCGTCTATCACCGATGGTCTGGACGGTTATCTGGCGCGCAAGCACGGTTCGATCACCACCATGGGCATGCTGCTCGATCCCCTGGCAGACAAAATCATGGTGACGGCGGCGTTTGTGGCGCTCGTGGCCTATAACCCCGACGTGGTGAAGGTGTGGATCGTGGTGGTGATTATCGGCCGCGAGTTTTTGATCTCGGGATTGCGGTCAATCGCGGCGTCAGAGGGTTTCGCCGTCACGGCCAGCGAACTGGGCAAGCTGAAAACCGTGGTGCAGATTGTCTCGGTGGTTTCGGCCATTCTGGCGCACCGCTGGGACCACTGGGAGATCGGCGTAGTCGAGATTCCGGTGAGGTGGTACGCGGTGGCCGCGATTTACTTTGCGCTTGCGGTGGCCGTGATCTCGGCGGTGGATTATTTCGTCGGCTTCTGGAAGCAGATCGACCACGCCTCGAAAAACCGGCGTCAGGTTGCGGTGCTCTCGCGCGGCAAGAGCGTGAAGCTGACGTAAGAAAGCCAGGGAGTAGGGAGTAGCCAATAGGGAGTAGAAAAACTCCCAGATCAGGAACTCACCTACAGGCTTGACTCCGAAATTGAGCGGCCGATTTCAGAAAGATCGGGGTCGCAGGCTACTCCCTACTCCCTATCGTTTACTCCCTGTCTCTAACGTGGAACCGGAATAAGCGCGGCGCCATCAGGGAGCGCAGGCTCGGCCGCGAAAGCCCTCGCCAGTTCTTGCTCAGCGGCGACCGTGATCGGAGGCGCGCCTATCATTTCGCGAATGGCGTCGATTACCAGATCGGGTTCGTCGAGATGAATCCAGTGCTGGCTCTTCGGCGCAATGATCTGGCGGACTGAATCGCCGATCTGATCGAGTTGATTTTGGGTGAGCGGAGCAGATTTTCCCGGCGTGAGCACGGTGATGGGAATGCCGCGGATGGGCTCGGCCCCGTGCATCTCCTCAACGGTCGCGGGGATGGATTGGATGTGGCTGCGCAGCCCGGCGTAAAATCCCGGCCGCGACCAGTGCGCGGCGACCGCGGGCCACACTTTGCGCGGCATCTTTCTGACTTCGGTCTTGATGCGGCAGAGGACATGGCGCGGATGCGCGCCGGCAGCGCCGGCAATTTGCTCAGAAAAACAGCCGGCACGGCCGAAGAGCGATGTGACCAGCAGGCGCGCCAGTCCGCAGCGCACCACCGGCAGCGTGTAACGGATGAGGCGCTTGCCGAGGTTGAGCTGCGACTGTTTGGCAGGATTGAGCGGAGGCCATTCCTCGCAGCGCATGGGATCGACGAGCACCAGCCCCAGGACTTCTTCGGGGTAAAGCAAAGCGAAGCGGCGCATGACGAGGCCGCCGAAGGAGTGGCCGACGAGAAGGTACGGCCCCCGCAGACGCGCGGTCTCGAGCATCTGATGCAGTTCCGCGGCAATGTTGCCGGGAGTGCGGGGTGCACGGCAGTGGCTGCTCCAGCCCAGGCCGGCGCGATCGTAGGCGATGGTGCGGGCCACGAGTGAAATCGCATCCTGAATGCCGCGCCAGTTCAGATGCGTTGCGCCGATTCCGGACTCGAAGAGAATTGCCGGTTCGCCTTCGCCCTGCTCGAACAGGTAAAGGCTGCATCTGCGGCCGATCTTCACATAGCGGCCGTTGCCGGTGTACTTGCGGCGATCGCGGAAGCTGCCGAAATACTGATACAGGGTTCCGGCGAAAACCAGAAGCGCAACGGACGCGAGAATCGAAAAAACCAACTGCATGGGACACCTAGAACTTTGTGAGCTCGGCGGGATTGAAATCCGCGAGCGTGAGATTTGCCTTGGCGCTGCCGCGATCGAGGATGAGTAGCGTGGAACCGGATTGGCCGCGCACTTTTACCTCGATCTGGTGTGCCGACCAGACGCCTTGTTCGTGACGGATGCCGAAGTAGGTGAATTCCTTCACCGCGCCGGATTGCTTTAGCGTCTTTTCTACGTAAACCGGAAATCCAATACTGGGATCGAGCCAGGTATTCACCTGTGCGTACTGGGTGCGATCGGCTGCGCCTGGCGTGCTCTTGACGATGACGCAGTTGCGCGCGCCGAACTTGGCTGCGCCTTCCGACGCTTGCTCCGGCCAGAAGTATTGCTGCTCGAGGAGATCTTCCAAACCGAAGCCGGGGCCGAGCGGACCGTCGGCCCATTTCTCAGCGGGCAGCGCGGTTGGCGATTTGTCGCCGGGATGAGCGATTGAGATGGAGTTTTGGCCGTCGGGCCGCATTTCAAGTAGCGCATGCGTGGCGAGGCGAGCGCTGGACGGCGAGTCTCCCGGCGTTTTGGCTGCGCCTATCTCGACAAACTCGCGCAGCACGCCAGCAAACCAGTGCGCCTTGATGGTGATCGGGTAGCTCAAGCGCGCCCCGCTCGGTTCGACCCAGACCAGATGCCCGGTGGCGCGAAAGTCGGCGGTCTCGACCTGTTTACGCATTGCAGCCAGCAGGTCGTGCAGATTCGCCGTCTGCGCGCACAGGAGCGGCGCCAGCGCGGCGACGGCCGCGGCCCGCAGGGCTTTCATGATTCCCGTCATGATTCGATCCTGCCATCACGAATGCGAATATGCCGCGGCGCGGCATGCGCAATGTCGTTTTCGTGAGTCACGATGATCATGGTCATGCCGCGCTTTTCGCGAATGCCCTGCAAAATCTCCAGGGTGCGCGCCGAATTCACGCTGTCGAGGTTGCCGGTGGGCTCGTC
>CAVXOO010000305.1:0-11031 GCA_963762945.1 uncultured Acidobacteriaceae bacterium
CGTTCAGGTGTTGGACTATCCAGCCGAAGCTGGCGCCGACTACGGCCAGATCCGCACTTATCTCAAATCGCAAGGAACGATGATTGGCGCGAATGATTTGCTGATCGCCGCGCACGCGCGCTTTTTGGGGTTGACGCTGGTGACCAACAACACGCGGGAGTTCGAACGCGTGCCGGGGCTGAAGGTGGAAAACTGGGCATAGGCCGGCTCTCGATATCTCGCTCTTTGTTGCTCCTACTCCCTATTTCCCGCTTCCTGACTCCGCAGGGCGCTGACGCCGGCGCCGATTAGGGCGGTTTCGTCGTCGGAGGGGAGGATTTCAAGGGAGAAGCTTTGCAGGGGGCTCATGCGGACCATGGCTTCGAGGTGGCTGCGCAAGAGGGGCAGATCGAGAAAGCCTACATTTTTGCCGGTGAAGTAGAAGCGGCCGGCGCCGGCGAGGTGAATGAAGGAAGCCGTGGCGGCGGCGAGGGCGCGATGCCATAGATCGACAAATTGGCGGCAACGCGTGTCGCCTTGTTTGGCGTTTGCGAAGACTTCTTCGGGCTCGAGGTCGAGAAAGCGCAAGCGCATGGCGCGATGGCCCAGGATGCCTTCGAGGTGGCCGATGCCGCCGCAGCCGCAGTAGCGCTCTTTGGGATCGAGGGTGACGGTAATGTGGCCGCCTTCCCAGACGCCCTCGACATAGGGCCAGCGGCCGTAGCCGATGCCGTTTCCGATGGTCCAGACGCGGGTGAGCTTGTCGAGACGGCCGCGCGTGGAGGCCACGCCGGCGGCAATGCAATCGGCGTCGTTGGCGATGTGCAGCGGGGCCGCGATGCCGCGCTCCTTGAGCGCCGAGGTGAGCTGATCGGCGAGACGAATGCCTTTCATCTGCGGCAGATTGGGCGACTCCTCAACCACGCCCGAGCGCACGATACCGGGAACGGCGACGCCGATGGCGTCGATGCGTGGATCGGTCTGGCCGGGTTTGGCGTTGGCCACGGTTTCGATCTGCGCGGCGAGGATCTGGACCAGGTCGCTATCGGGGATGGCCTCGAGGGGTTCGAGGGCATCGGGGTCCTGGGGATAGCGCAGGAGAAGGCCGGCGACGCGGCTGTCCTCGAGCCTGGCGGAGGCGATGTGGTCGGTTAGGACGACGCCGATTGCGGTGGTCATGGGAGCCTCCAGTGAACAGTGAACAGTGGACAGTGAACAGTAAACAGTGGACAGTGGACAGTAAACAGTGGACAGTGGACAGTGGCGAGATGCGGAATCTTCATGAAGAGCTTTCCTCAGGGGCTAAAGCCCGCTCTTCTTGCATGCGTTTTCGGCACGACTGAAGTCGTGCCCTGACACTTCGTGCTTCATGATGCATTCTTCAGCAAGTTCTAAAGTCGTACCCTTTCAAAACTGAAATGCAGCACAGACTGCTCTCGCTACGGCTGTGCTTTGCTGGGACTCCGCAAAAGAACCAGAGTCCGGGCCTAAAGGCCCCACTGCTTGGCAGCTTATCAGGGGCCTGAAGGCCCCTGCTCCCTCCGCGAAAACCTATCTGCAACTGTGGTGATAAGAGCCAGAACCCAAGAACTAACCAGCCTCCGCCGACTACTAACCACTTACCACTAACCACTTACCACTGATAACCGATAACCGATAACTGACAACTGATTACTGATAACTGAAAATCACTCCGTTTGATACCGGTGCAGGCGGCCTAGGCCGTTGAATGCGGCTACTTTGTAACATTCGGCGAGGGTGGGGTAGTTGAAGACGGTCTCGATGAAGTAATCCACGGTACCGCCGAGGGTCATGACGGCCTGGCCGATGTGAACGAGCTCCGCCGCGCCTTCGCCGATGATGTGCACTCCGAGGACCTTGCGCGTGTCGCGATGAAAGATGAGCTTGAGCCTTCCGGTGGTGTCGCCGCGAATCTGGCCGCGCGCGGTTTCGCGATAGTAGGCCATGCCGACCTCGTAGGGAACGTCCTCGCCGGTCAACTGCTCCTCGGTCTTGCCGATGAAGCTGATTTCGGGAATTGTATAAATGCCGTAGGGATAAAAGCTGGGGTTGGAGTAGGCGGCGCGATCGTCGAAGGCGTGGGCCGCGGCGATGCGCCCCTGCTCCATGGAGACGGAGGCGAGCGAGGGAAAGCCCACCACGTCGCCGGCGGCATAGATGTGCGGAACTTTGGTTTGGAAGTGCTCGTCGACGGCGATGCGGCCGCGGTTGTCGGCTTGAAGGCCGGCGGCGGCGAGATTCAGGTCGTCGACGTTGCCCTGGCGGCCGACGGCGTAGAGCAGCGCGTCGCCGGAGACTTTTTTCTTGCTCTGGAGGTTGGCGACGACGGTGCCGGGGGTCGGCTCTTCGACGCTTTCCACCTCTTCGCCGAGGCGCAAGGTGACGCGGCTGTCGCGCAGATGATAGCTGAGGGTTTCGATGATCTCCTGGTCGGCAAACTCGAGCAGGCGGTTGCGCTTTTCGATCAGGGTGACGCGCACGCCAAGGACGGCGAACATGCAGGCGTATTCGACGCCGATGACGCCGCCGCCGACCACTACCAGCGAGCGGGGTAGCGCCTCCAGTCCGAGAATCTGGTCACTGTTGACGATGGACTTGCCGTTGACGGGCACTTTATCGGAAACCGCCGGCTTGGTGCCCACGGCGATAACGATGCGGCTGGCGTCGAGGGTGGTGTCGGTCTGGGAGCCTTCGACGCGCACCTGGTGGGGATCGACGAAGCGGGCGATTCCGTGCACCACGTCGATGCCGTTGCGGGAGAGCTGGGCTTCGGTGACGTCGACTTCGGTTTTGATGACCGCCTGGACGCGGAAGGCAAGATCGGCCATGGTGATCTTCTCCTTGACGCGGTAGTTGACGCCATAGATGGAGCGGTAGTTGTAGCCGCTGAGATGGAGCACGGCCTCACGCATGGTTTTGGAGGGGATGGTGCCGGTGTTGATGCAGACACCGCCGACCACCTGGCGGGCCTCGACGACGGCCACGCGTTTGCCTATCTTGGCCGCGGCCACGGCGGCGCGCTGGCCCGCGGGCCCGGAACCGATAACGACCAGATCGTACGCAACGGCGCTCATGGCTGTCTCTCCTGAATTGGATGCACGGAATCAGTTCTCAGTTCACAGTTCTCAGTTCTCAGTTCTCAGTTCTTAGTTCACAGTTCGCGGAGCGGCTGAGGGATTCCGGCCAGGCACTTTGAACGGGCTTCGCGGCGGTGGCACGTCCTGGCGCAAAGGGGACGGGCGCTACACCATGCGGGCCGCAACTCAAGAATAACTGTACACGCGAAGTGGGCAAGGGGGATGAAGAAGGCGGAGCTAACGGGGTAGTGAAGCAGCGGGGTGGGCGGGCGGCCCCGGCAAGGAAGCTGAGGTTCGCTCACCGGGGCTGCAGAACTGGGTCCCGCCCCACTGGGTCCCGCCCCACTCGATGGCTTACTGAGTGGCAATCGTGTTATGCGTGCGCGGTGCGCAATTTGTGCTGCGCCGCTGCGCGTGTTCCTCCGGCGAGTTTTCCACCACTCTGTTTGATTTCTTCGAGGTGGAACTGCCGGATGATGCCATCCAGTTCCGAGGCCAGCGAGGAGAGGTTCTTCATGGCTTCGACGGCCTCTTCAGCGGAGTGGGTGTTTTCGAGCGCCAACTGCGAGATCTGTCCTGCGGATTCGGAGATCTCTCCGGCCGCGGAGGTCTGTTCGGTGGCCGCGGTGGCGATGAGGTGAATCTGCTGCTCGACCTGCTTGGAGGAGGCGATGGTGGCATCGAGGCTCTGGCGGGCCTTGGAAGTCTCGTCGAGGCCGGTTTCAACGGTGCGCTGGCTGTCTTCCATCACATGCAGGGTTTGGCGCGTTTCGTCCTGGATGCTGCGGATGGTTCCCGCAATCTCCTCAGTGGCGCTCTTGGTGCGCTCGGCGAGGCGGCGCACTTCGCCTGCGACGACGGCAAATCCGCGTCCGTGCTCGCCGGCGCGGGCGGCCTCAATGGCCGCGTTCAGAGCCAGCAAGTTGGTTTGCTCGCTGATCTCCTGAATGACGCTGACCACTTTGCCGATCTCCTCGCTGCGTTCGGCGAGCGAGGCGATCTTACCCGCGACGGAGCGCGAGGATTCCACGATTTTTTCCATGGTTTCGGCGGCGGAGCGCATCACCTGTCCGCCCAACTCGGCAGTATCCGCGGACTGGCGGCTGGAGCCAGCCGCGTTCTCCGCGTTGTGGCTGATCTCGCCGATGGTTGCTGTCATCTCCTGGGCGGCGGCGGCGATTTGGTTAATTTTGCCCGACTCGGTGCGGGCGTTGCCGGCGCTTTGCACGGCCTGGGTGCTGATTTCCGTGGTTGCCGTGGCAAGCATTTCTGCGCCGCGGGCGACGGACTGCACGACCGAGCGAATGACGGCGACCGATTCGTTGAGGGCGATGCCCAACTGGCCGATTTCATCGGTCCCGGTGATCACGATGCTGGCGGTCAGGTCCTTTTGCGCCAGCCGTTCCGCCGTCGCCTTCACCTGTCCAATGCGGGGCGCTGTTACCCGCGTCAGGAATATCCCCGTGAGCGCGCACAGCACCACGATCAGAATGGTAGCCGCGACATCGACCAAGGTGGCGTTGTTACTGGCTCTGGTCGCGATCCCGGATTCCTCCATGCCGGTCTTGGCGTGAAGCTGAAATCCGGTATTGGCTGCATCGAGGGCCTTCTCGAGCGATGCCGCCAGCTTTTCCGAGGACAGAATGTCCAGCGCGTCGCCGGACTTTCCAGCCGCGAGCAGAGCGATTCCCTGATCGCTCAGGTCCTGATAGTCCTTGATCGCGGACAGGAATACGTGGAAGTTGTTCTGCTCCTCTGCAATGATAAGAGGCTGCACTTTATTAAGGGCATCGCTGTAAACGGCGATGGCTTGATTGCGTTTCGCGGTGTGATCGCTGGTGCAGGCTTCTGTCTGGCACAGCATCAGCTCCAGCGATTCGCGGCGTTCGGTGCCCACGCCGTTGCGGACATCGCCAATGTAGACCAGCGATGGGAGGTGGTTGACGCTGACTTCGGCGCTTTTCCCTGCGATGCTGTGGAAGGCGAAGAAGGTGTAGACGCCGAGGATGAGGCACAGAGCGCAAACCACGCCGAATGCGGCGGTGAACTTTCTGGAGAGGGGCAGGTTACGAGCCCAGGACATGGGGCATCCTTTCCATACAAACTCATTGACTCTATCGGCAGGATGCGCTCTGTCTTGAGCGCCAATTCTCTGCAATTGCAGGAATTCCACCGTTCCAAGCCGGGGCGCAGGAGATGCCGGTTTGTGGGAGACGGGAGCGGGGGCGCTCTTGCCCTGGCCGTCATGGAGCCGCTATTCTGTGGACCGTTCCCAGTTTCAAGTTGGGAAACTTTCTGGAATGAGGCTGCTCATGCCTTTACTTCGAATCGACAGGTCCGGCGCTGTCTGTGGCGCGGCTTTGGCGCTGGTTTTCTGCGCTGGGGCCTCTTTGCTGGCCGCGCAAACAGCCTCTACGACGCCCGCGGCAACTGCGCCGGCGGCGACTTCGCAAGCGGCTCCCGTGCCGGCTGCGCAAACGGCTCCCGCGACTGCCGTGCCTCCGCGTCCGGGGCCTACGCCGGAGCAGCTGGCCATCCAGGCAGCCTCAGAAAAAGATCACCAGCGCATGATGGACCTGCTCGGCATCAAGGAGATCCGGGAGGGCGCCGATGGGAATAATCTTCATGCTCCCAATGCGGCGAACTACGAGGAAGCCAAGGCCGATATGCACCTGGCGCTTCCCGACCCGCTGCTGCTCGGCGACGGCCAGCGGGTGACGACGGCGAAGATGTGGTGGAGCGAGCGGCGGCCGCAGATCGTGGAACTCTTCGATCGCGAGATTGTGGGCCGGGTCCCCGCCCATCTGCCCGGCGTGACGTGGAAGGTCGTGAGCACGACGCAGGAAATGAATGGGGATGTTCCTGTGATCACGAAGAAGCTGATCGGCCACGTGGATAACTCGAGCGATCCGGCGATCAATGTGGACATTGAATTGACGCTGAGCACACCGGCCAACGCCAAGGGCCCGGTTCCAGTGATCATGGAGTTCGGTTTGAGCCGCGAGGTGATGGAGATGATGATGAAGCGTTTCCCGCAGTTCAAGCCGCCGCCGGGACCGACGTGGGAGCAGCAGGTGCTGGCGCGGGGCTGGGGATACGCCGAGTACATTCCTACCAGCGTGCAGGCCGACAACGGCGCGGGGCTGACCGCGGGGATTATTGGTCTGGGCAACCACGGCGAGCCGCGCAAGCCGGACGACTGGGGCGTGCTGCGGGCCTGGGCGTGGGGCGCCAGCCGGGCATTGGATTATTTCGAGAGCGACCCGGCCGTCGATGCGCACCATGTTGGTATTGAAGGCCACTCGCGCTACGGCAAGGCGGCGTTGGTGGCCATGGCCTACGATCCGCGATTTGCCATCGGCTTCATCAGCTCGAGCGGCGAGGCCGGGGCGAAGCTCTATCGCCGCAACTGGGGCGAGGAGATCGGCAACATTGCCGGCACGGGCGAATACCACTGGATGGCGGGAAACTTTATCAAATACGACGGCCCGCTGACGGTTGCCGATCTTCCCGTCGATGCGCACGAACTGATTGCGCTGTGCGCGCCGCGTCCGGTGTTCGTCTCCGCGGGCGCGACGGCGGCGGGCGATGGTTGGGTCGACGCAAAGGGAATGTTTCTAGCCGAAGTTGCCGCCGGACCGGTTTATACATTGCTGGGCAAGAAAGATCTGGGAGTCACGGAGTTTCCGCCGATCGAAACCGCGTTCGTCTCCGGCGATTTGGGTTTCCGGCAGCACACCGGCGGCCATACGCCCGCGCCGAACTGGCCTACGTTTCTCGATTTCGCCAGCCGGTACCTGCAGGCGCCGGCGGCCAAGACACCGTAGCTTCGGCGAGCGGCAGAATGAGCCACGTGGCAGCCGGGGAACTCAGAGCGGCTTCGACATCGCGATGCAGTGGCATTCGACGCCGGGCTTGAGCGGCCGCGAGAATTTGAACTCCTCGGTTCCGGTGATCGTGTAGCCGAAGCGCTGGTAGATAGGCGGAAGCTCCGACCGCAGGCTGAGGACGACGATGTCGACGGCCTCGCAGCCTTGGGCGCGAAAGCGCGACTCCACTTCTGTCATCAACTGCCGTCCCAGGCCTGCGCGCTGGCGCGCGGGATCGACGGCCAGCATGCCCATGTAGCCGCGCTTGCCGCGATCCTCTATATATACGGAAGCGAGCAGCCGGCCCGCGGCGTCTTCAGCCATCAGAATGCTGCCCTTGGCCATCATGGCCGCGAGCCGCTCGGCGTCGGTGCGCGTGCCCTCGAAAAAAGTCTCAATGGAGAAGGCGGCGTTGATGAGTTGGATCAACCGCGGGCGGTCTGCGGCCGCGGCCAGGCGAAAGCTGACCTGATTCGACGATAGCAATACTCAACCGAACCAAGGCATGCTACATAAACATAACCAGATTGCTAATAAAACGGCGCAACAGCCAATATTTTTTGATGATCAAGATTTTGGCGATATTGTTGTACCTAGATCTGTCAAAAGGAATTGTATGTTGCGCCATTTTATTTGAAAAATCGCCGTCGAAACTTGGTGTTTTTGAGTTTTCATTTTTACCAGTCCGCAATTTGCATATGCGCGCGCATTTGAAACTGGGACAGGACTTATCGGTCCCTGTATAGCCCGCATAACCAGATTTCTGCAACACACGGAACACAACACTGTTTCAGCCGGGCTCAAACCCCCCACATGGACCGGCACATCGTGTCGCCATACTCGTCGACAACCGTGCCGCCCCATATGCTGGTAGACAGTTCGGGCGCGTGTACTTCCCCAGGTGTGCGCGCCAATCACTGCCCATATATCTTGACTTTTGCTCATTTGCTGGACGATGTGGTCTAATGAACTTACGAGCGTGCGTGCTGGTGCCAGTGGCGAGATGATCTGTAGAGCACGTTTAGAAATGGCGGACTGTTGATGATCAGCATGTGGGCGATGACTTCGGGATCTGTATTCGTGTTAATCAATTTGTTGAAATCGTATATGTTCTCTATTTCTCCATTGCTTCTGAAGCCTAGCTGATGTCTTAACCTCCCCCTTCGGGTCAATGGAAAGAGCATCGGCAGGGAGAGCAAAAGTCGAAGACGAGAGAACAAGGTGTCGAGCTGAATTAGTCTTAACACACGTTACAGATACATATGTCGAGTGAAGAAGCATTAAGCAAAAGTTTGGAAAATTGGTACCCTCCCACTGTCTGATTCAGGTGCAAACTCTTGATAACGTCACGTAATCTGATGAACCTGCCGTCCACCTTCTGTTTTGGAACAGAAGATAGACGGGGGTGCCAACTTTCAGAATAATTGCTTTTAAGCAGTTACTTTAAAGTCTATAGAGCAGGTGTACATTCTTTTTATGTTTTTAAACTTTAAAAAGTTTAAAAACTGTACGTGTGTTCAAAAAGCCGTATTCCAAATGCATACCGGTCTTCTCCGTTGAACGTGCCGCTCTGAACCCCAATACCCTTGTGATGTGTATACATTCAGTCCAATCAACATTCAATTCACCCGCTACACTATTCTATGAGTGCAGCACAGGACACAATGAACACAGAACACTGTACACTTACAGTTGTGTGCTACAGCACGCGCCAACTGCGTGAATGGTCCCATCAATGCACGTATGAGCGCTGTGGATAATTGTAAATGTGCCATGTCGTACAACTGGGGATGCACTGTTTGCATGGGGGCTTTGTGGTGATGTAAGTTTTGGGAAGTTTGTCGTAATGGAGGGATTTTTTGGATGGGGGGGCGATTTTTACAAATTATGGAATGTCTGATTTTGGGTCGGTTTTGAGTCAAAAAACAAGGAATTTTGCTCCAACTGAAAATTGAAAACATCTGAAAACTGGTATGTTAGGTAATTTTTTGTCAAGTGCTAAATAAAGGGCAAAATACAAAAATTCGACATATTTTCGGTTGTATGCACACAGCATCATGTCGCTTACAAGATACATCCCGACTGCAGTCCAGTGCGCCGTTCGACATCATTCATCCGTTGCAGTACTCGTTCAAATATCTAATTAGCATAAATGTGAATACATGACCACCAGACTGCACCACCTGTAGCCTGTGCACTGTGTATTCCTCGCATGTCATCGACTGGACTGAGCCGGACGTCTTGCAGTCCAACACAGTCGATCACTAGCAATTTGTTGCTGTCTTCACTTGCCGCTCCTAATAAATCCTATTGGATTGTATTTTACCGCTTCGTTTTTAAATTCCCGCTTTTCGAAATTGTCCATGTCGTATACTTGACGTAGCTGAAAATGTTTTTGGGAGTGAAGATTTTGAGCTTTTTTGGGAGTAAATAAGTTTTTTAAACGCACTTTTAAATGTCTGCTTAAGTGGTTGCTAGCCACTTCATAATCATAATCATATCCAACGATCCATCGTAATAAATTGAAATCTGTATCATACTGGGAGTTAAAAAATGTTATGTTACACAGTAGATGGCTATCGCGTAACTGTAAACCACAATAGAAAATGTCATAATGCCTTATTGTTCTTTATTGTTACGCAATTTTCGCCAGCATGGCATTACTTTGGGACACCTCGTACTTCGGCGTTAGCATATGAGCGTGTTCAGCGCGGAGTTTGTGAATGAGTTCTCGATTCTTTGCGGAAATGTTAGCCATGTCAGGAAATATTTTTTGTTTTTAATGAGAAAATTTGATATATTTTTGACGCGCGTTCAGTAATCACAATTTGTTTTGCAAACAACATTCAATCGGAAACGGGTCAATGTGGTAGTGTGTAATATCGCCTTTGCAAATACATGCCAAATCTACAGAATATACCAAGTCTATTTGCCTTGCTCTGGTATCGATAATGTTTTTCATTTTTGTTCGTACCGCCAATTTGCAGCAAAGCCTACAAACACTTTGTGTTCACTTATGACTCCCCACAAAGCAATTTTTTCAACATGCTTCAAATTGGCGCCATTGATTTAAGTGTAATATAAAGGTCCAAGGCAATAAAGATGTCACGCCCTGTATCATGCACTTTGCACTTGACACGCAGAGCGCGCACACTTTACAGCGTGCGTTACCTGCATATGTACAATCTCGGTGGCCCTCCAATTCTGTGTGCATATTTGAGTTCAGTTACGTTTATTTAGTGTTTGCATGATACGTTTTCGGTTGTAACTACCGCGTTACTATTCACTCTTAAAATGATATAGCTGGCGATTTTCAATTTTCTAACACGATACATATTTCGAAGCTTGGTTCAAACCCAATTGAAATATGCTCATCACTATCATTGGTTTTCAGCGGCAACTGTTCTTTGTGTCGGTTATTGGGTAATTTATTACTATTCTTTGAGGTTTCTAGTGCCTGATGAGCACGGTGCAGCTTGGTCTGATGTCGCGCACATCTTGCGTATTTGACCACGTTTAGACTGTGTTGTGTACATGTCATCGCACTTTTCCCGCTGTTTTCACTAGTTCGCGAATAGTCGTCTGATATTCTAATTGCAGATTGGACGGTAATGTGGCTAAGTAGAAGCTCGATTCGTGAAGGCAATGGGTGAGTTAGCCTAAAGTTAGCATTCTATTTCAACCATCGTCAGCCATCGTTTTTTTTTTGTTGGACGAAAGTCATTGAAAATACTACGAAGAAAAATTTCAAATATTTGCAGATTTTTTTTATTTACTTAAATGTATTCCGCAAGTAATCAGAATTATCTGACGACGATAGACATAGGATCCTAACTATAAGTTGTACCTTGTACATTCATAGGGTCTTGCTATGTTTGTATTGCTGAAAATTGAACTGTTGGATGTGAGTGCGCGAACACCGCCAGGCGGTCTAGCAGCGACAACATCATATCATCTTTAGTCGGTTTTTCCGTTTTTGAGATGGTGCCTGATCATTACTTAAATAGCGCGCCGCAGTCGCTACTGTGCACGCGCCGGCTCACTGGAACGTAACGATGCCACTGTTGAGTGACAGGTCAATTATT
>CAVXOO010000306.1:0-4192 GCA_963762945.1 uncultured Acidobacteriaceae bacterium
CAAAACGCAGGCACCGGAGCCGGAGGAGTGCTCAGGCTCAGAGGGATTAGACTTCGCATCTGTTCGAATGTCTGTGTCTGACAGTGCGCTCGATCGCAGTACGCGCCGGTTGGGCGCTCCTCCCACAAGTCAAATTGCAACGAATGGCGGCGACGGAGCTCGAACCCGCGGCCTCAGCCGAGAAAGCAAACCCGCGGTAGACACCTAAAACCACCGCATTCCCCTGAGACGCCAGCGGATTCTCGGGGTTCAGATGGTGTTGTCCGATGCCCTTGCCAACAAGGTAACCCTCTTCCCTATGCGTGACGCCGTCTGCTGGGATGGCATCGGTATCCTCCACGCGTCATGCATGCGGCGGAATTGATCGAGGGCCGCGTGGTCGATCAATCCCTGGACAAAACCGTCGAAGGAAAACTGCTTACGCGCCAGGTCTTCGGAGAAGCGGATCTTCTCTTCGATCTCCGGGTCATGAAGGGCCAGTGCCAAGGCCCGGTCCACTTCGCTCGCGAAGCCCACGCCGTCGATCTCGATGCCGAAGAAGTTGGGATACTGGCTGAGCTTCTGCGCCAGATACGGAGTGGAATCGGAGATGACCGAAGCTTTGGCGTGAAAGCCCGCCGGGATGCGTGGGTGCACGCCGTAGCGGATGGCAGGCAGCGTGTTGACGACGACCCTGCTATCTGCGTAAAGAGCGTCGAGCTCGGAGGCCGGCATGGGCGCGACGAAGCGGGCTCGCGCGTCCTTCGCATCCATGTGCGGCCAGTCGCCGACGATCAGCGCATCGTGTCGCATCAGGGCGGAGACCATGCGTTCGGCTCTTCGCGCGCGGACATAGAAATCCGCCATGCTGCAGACAGAAAAGAAAAGCTCCGTGCGGTCGCCCCAATCCATGTTCCGGTTGCGAAAGACCTGTTCGCACAGGGACGCAATGGTTTCGTCGCCGCCGGTCAGAACCAGCTCCACCGTATCCTCAAGAATGCTGCGTACGTTCGATGGAAAAGCCTGCCAGTTCTGGCGCAGCAATTTGGAGTCGGCGCCTGACTTGACAAAGACAATGTCGTGTTCGCGCTGTTTCCACGGGGTGCGGTCCGCATAAGGATTCTCGGGATAGCCGAGTTCGAGGACGCCGGCATAGGTCCGGCTTTGGAAATAGCGCACATAGCCCTTGAGAAGATCCTCGCAACTGAAGAGGCGATAGATGCCGGGGCCTTCCGCACAATGCTGGCGCGGACAATGATAGGGATGGTCGTTGATGTGGGTGATGAATGGAACCCCAAGATGCACCCAGAGATTTTCGTTGTTGCTGGCGCGGATTTCGGTACCCGCGCCCTCAAAGCTGAAACAAAAGGCGGGTTTGGCCGCGGAGAGGCACTCGCCAAGTTCTGTTGTCCAGCCGGGATCGAGCAGATCGATCAGGCGATGGCCCAGCCCGTGCTTTGCAAATCCCGGGAGGAGTTTCTCGGTTCCCCAGCGAAGGATTCCGGTTGCGCTCCGTCCGACAAAGGCAAGAACATAGGGCTGGTCCATGAGACTCTCTTCCGATCCGCCGGCACTGCTCAACCACGAGCCGCCGCAAAATGGGTCTGGTCGAGGGTGACCGGTCCTGCGCGGCAAGTTCGCGCGCGCAGGTCCGCACCCGCAGATGTACCTATAAATTACTGAAATCTGTGCCGGGGAATTCCTGCCGGGACGAGAATGGAGAAAAGACGAGTGCTGAAACGGGTTCGGCGCAGCGCGCTTCCCGAGATGGCACCGGTCAAGCGGCGACCGTGCGGGGATCTCCAATAGGCATCTATTCTTCGCTGCGGATACCAAGTGGTTCCGATGCTTTAGGTAGCGCGGATTCGGGGCTTTTGCAGGCGAGCACGCAGGGAGACCGCTCTGCGACCCGAATTCACATGGCACTCCCTCCAGGCCGGCGCTTCATCCCTGCCAAAACGAAATATGGGAATTCTCCGGCATTTCTATCAATTCCCGACCACTTTCTGCCGATGAGTTCTGAGAGTTGTTATCCGCGACGTCGCGGTTGGAATGTCGCGCCCGAAATCGCGTTGAAAGAAGATTGCGCCAGTCTTCTGGCGCTGCCTGAGTGGGATCGCTTAACGCGCATTTGGATTGCCGTCTTGCTCGCCGGGAGGAATGACAGGATGAAAACACTGATTGTTGAAGACGAGTTTACCGGCCGCGTGATTCTGCTGAAGATCCTCAGTGGTTTTGGCGATTGCGACGTCGCCGTCAACGCCGAAGAGGCCGTCGAGGCCTTCTCCGAAGCATTCACGGCATCCGTTCCCTACGATTTGATCTGCATGGATATTTGCCTGCCGGGAATGAGCGGGACCGATGCGGTGAAGAAAGTTCGCAACTTTGAAGAAGCGCATGGAGTTCTTTCCACCCATGGCGTCAAGATCGTGATGACCACGGCAGTCGATCAGATTCACGAAGTGGTCAATTCCTTCAAGTCTTTGTGCGACGGCTATCTGGTCAAGCCCATCGGTGCCCAATCCCTCTGCGACAAATTGCAGGAATTAGGACTGCCGAACTAAGGGGCGCCGGCCGCCAGGCTGCCTGGCGCGCGGCGGTTCCAGAACGGCCTCGGCCGTCTCCCTGGCTCGCGGCGTTTCAAGCAGCGGTAGACGGCGAAAACAACGGAAGGGGATGAAGTGCAGAGGCTCCGCTTTTTGAAACCGCTCGAGGCCGCCCGGCATGGCTCCATCCTCGTCCGGTGACGATCCGATCGCAACGCCCGCTCATCGATCACCGCGGCGACCGATGAACAGGGCACAGCTTTTAAGCTCTCCGCGATCTTCATGACCGGGCTGCCTGCCCCACTTGGCAAATAATAATCTCATGTCCCAGGGAACAAAAAGGCGCTCCAGTATGACCAATCCTCGGAGCTTGGGTATGGTGTATCTTTGCCAGGAAGGTGCAATCGAGCAAGTGCCGACAGAAGTTTGATCGCTAATGGCGGTCCCATGAGGTCCTCTGTAGCCAAGACGAACCTTGGTTCGGCGGCAAGACAAAGTTCGGCATCGATCAAAGCGAACGTCCTTTCGACGTTTTCGAATTGCTCTTTGTTAAATATCGGCGACCAAACAGGCCAAGTTGGAGGCACCTCAGGCGAAATCAAAGCCACTATGGCATCGAACGCATCCTTGGGTATCAGTGCCATAGAGAATATACGGACTTTCTGGATCGCATCCCATGCTACCAATTCATACTTCCAACAACGAGAACAGGCTTCGCTGTAGGCTATTCCTGAGATAGTTCCATCATAAAATCCCAAGGACAGCAGCTTATCGAATGAGCATCCCTCCGGACTCGGAGTCAGATCTCTGGATTCTTGGGCGTCGGACATGGGTGATCTACCTTCCGAAGATTCTATTGAAGAGATCGGTGACTTGCTGCGTGATGGGTTTGGGCAGTTCAGACGAGGATTCGATATGGGGGCAAACTTTGTTTCACCCTGTTGGGATGCCATGACCTCTGTCCTGTAAGGACGCCTCCCAGCGGCACCGGATGGAGCAGTTCGCGTGCGCCTGTTTAAGCAGATCTGCCATCGCACGAAGTATGCGTCTCTGGCTGACGTTGAGGAAAATCCCGCTGCCTTTCGCGATTAGACTCCTGCACCTGAGGCTCAAAGCTAATCATGGGAAACTACCGGGCGCACTGGTTTCAAAGCGTGCATCAATTGCGACTGGATCAATTGCAATTGAGGGAGAGCCATTGGGTTATCGTCCGATGTCGGCGATTGGGAAAGCAAAGTGAGCGCGAATCGCGATTGTGTGGTGATAACACCTGTAAAATGAACGGAAGAATTTTTCTCTTGCATCCCATTTCGAGCCGTGCTATTTTATCTTTAACTCGGCGAGAGCTTCCTCTTAGTCACCCTCCGCTCAATCGACGAGAAAAGCTGGAAAGAGCGTGAACAAACCGATTCCCTTGAGCAAAGGGGCTGCGTGATAACTATTCTCTGTGACAGCCTGCCCTCAGGATGCGAAGACGATCTGGAATCGGTTTTAGGGCGAAGCGTAAGCACGCGTCGCGTTCGTTCAATGTTCTGGGGTCGGCGCTGATACGCGCCGTGGGTTCAGCACACTATACCTGCAGAAAAGTTTAACTCGTGGCTGCCCGATATCTGTCGCTTCTCCTGGGCGGCATTGTAAGACTTCCCTACTTTAAATATGGCGGCGCA
>CAVXOO010000307.1:0-4938 GCA_963762945.1 uncultured Acidobacteriaceae bacterium
ATCAATTCGCTCGAGGAGTTGTCCATCTCGACGTCGAATGCCTCGACACGCCCGGTGAAGTAGTTGAACGCCATGACGGCGGGGATGGCCACCAGCAGGCCGAACGCCGTGGTCACCAGCGCTTCAGAAATTCCGCCGGCGACGGCGCCGATACCCGCGATCTTCTGGGTGGCGATTGCGTCGAACGCATGCAGAATGCCGATGACCGTTCCGAACAGGCCGACGAACGGGGCCGTCGAGCCGATGGTGGCCAGAACCGACAGGCCCCTCTTCAGCTTGGCGTGCACGATGGCCTCGGCGCGCTCCAGGGCGCGGCCGGCGCTGGCGATCGATTCATCGGTCGCCTGGCCGTAGGATGCGCGGAATTCCTGCAAACCCGCGGTCACCACTTCGGCAAGATGCGACTTCTTGTTGCGGTCGGCGATCTTGATGGCTTCCTCGAGCTTGGAATCCTTGAGTGCCCCGGCAACCTTGGGCGCGAACTCGCGCGACTGCTTGCGGGCGGCAGAGAAGTAAAGGTAACGGTCGATCATGACGGCCAGCGACCAGACCGACTCGATGAACAGGACGACGGCCACCGTCTGGGCCAACCATGCCATGTGCTTCCAGAGTTCGATGGGGCTGAAGCCGACTGACTGGCCCTCTTCCTGGAAAAATGCCAGGTTGTTGGCCATGTGAGAAGCGAAATGTGCGAGCTGAGCGTGAATCACTGAATCGTTCCTCCTAAGGAGATTCTTTTGGGACTGCCATGAATCCGCTGCGGCGGATTCCGTAAGGAATGCGGCTCCGGAAAGAACCCGCATTCGGGTCAAAAGCAATGCTCCCTGCCAGAAATCGGCAGGGGGCCAGGAAAACCGTTACCCACCCAGGGTGAAGATGACGTTGACCGTGGTGTCCACCTCGACGGGCTCGTTGTTGAGCAAGTAAGGCCGGTAGCGCCACTGCCTCACTGCGTCTACGGCGGACTGCTGCAACATGGCCGGCCCACTGACAACCTTGAGGTTTTCAATCGTACCCGATTTGGAGATGGTGGCCTGCAGCACGACCGTGCCCTGCACGCGCGCCGCCTTGGCGATGGGTGGATAGGAGGGCTGCACCTTCTGGAGCAACTGCCCGGCCATCACGCCAGCGGAGATGTTGATCTTCTTGGGAGCCGCGGCCTGCACCCTGGGAGCGTTGCCGTTGCCGAACATGCTGCCCATGGCGCCGTTGCTGCCGCCCATGCCTTCCATGCCGGCCACGCCGAAGGTTGACGGCGGTGCTTCCCTCTCCGACACCATCTGTATGTTATGCGGAATCCGGGTTGGCGCCGTGAGCTGATTGTTCATCATCTCCGATTGCACGTGCACGATGTGTACCTCAGGCGGCGGTGGTGGCGGCGGTGGTGGTGGAGGCGGCGGAGGCAGCGTCAAGACCGTTGCCATCAATTGCGTTGGAAGCGCCTCGGGATAGATCAGCGGAATCAGGACCAACAGGACGAGCACGCCAAAATTGATGCCGAACGTCAACACCATCCAGCGACCACTCTTACTTTTGATCCTCTTCGCGGATTCAAATGTGGAATCTTCAAACATAGCCAGCCTCGAAATCGGGTTTCGTTACTCCTATTTTAGACACCGCGGGAGGTGGAATTGTTCCCGCATGCAAAATTCCTTACAAATGGCGAAACAAACTTCACAGAACCGCAGGCCGGTCACAAAAAGCTGCTGCAAAACCGGTGCAATTCGCGCTTTCGCGCTTCCCGCCCCTTGGCCCGTTCTTAACGGGGCGGTCCTCGCAATCTTCAGCTTCAGACGCCTAAGTTGCGGCATCCCGTTCCTAAGTGGATGAGAACAGAAGGCCCGCCCCATCCACTATGATCCTCATCACCGACCACGCTTTGTGCCAGGAAGCGAAGCGGCTTGGCCTTTGCCCGCCCGCCACTGCTGCCACGCAACCAACATCGGGGCAGCCACGGCAATCGATGAATACGTCCCAATCAAAATTCCCACTACCAATGCGAACGAAAAACCGTTCAGCACCTGCCCGCCAAAGATAAACAGCGAAAGCACCGTAAGAAAAGTGAGGCCCGAGGTCAGCACCGTCCGGCTCAGAGTCTGGTTGATGCTGCGGTTCACCAGATCGGGGAGCGGCTCGCGGCGGCTCAGGCGCAGATTCTCGCGGATGCGATCGAACACGACAATGGTGTCGTTCATCGAGTAACCGACAAGGGTCAGAATCGCGGCAATCACGGTCAGCGAAATCTCGCGGCCGGTAAGGGCGAAAGCGCCCACTGTAATCAGCGTGTCGTGGAAGCATGCCACCACCGCAGCCACGCCGTAGATCAACTGGAAGCGGAACCAGAGGTAGACCAGCATGCCGAGCATGGACCAGAGAACCGCCCGCGCGGCCTGCGACTCCAGTTGGTGGCCCACCGTGGCGCCCACGCTGTCCACCTTGATCCCCTTGTCGTCGAAGGCATTGTTGTAGTGCTCGTGCAGAGCGTTGACGATCTGCACGCGGCCTTGATCGAGCGTGGTCTCATCGGACTGTCTGGGCAGGCTGACCAGCACTTCGTTTTTCGCAGGGTCGTCATAGCCCTGAATCCGCGCATCGTTGATGCCCGCCGCATCGATAGCCTTGCGAATAGCGTCGATATCGGGGCGGTTCGCAAACTGCACGTAGACCTCGGTGCCGCCGCGAAAATCCACGCTCAACGGCACAATTGTGCCGGTATGTGTCCAGTACCAGCTCATCTTGACGATGCCGGCCACACTGAAAATCATGGAAAAGGCCAGGAAGTACCACTTCCATCCCAGCCAGTTCACATTGACACCGCGAAAGAATTCCACTTTTTTCTCCCGGCTCTTAGCTCTTAGCTTTTAGCTCTTAGCTGTTTGTGCGAGAACCACGTTCTTCCGCAGAGACGCTAAAAGCTAACGGCTAACAGCTAAAAGCTGCTTTCTAAATCGATACCATCTCGCCCGGCTTCAGCTTGTTCAAGTGCGCCTCAAAAATCACCCGCGAGACATACACTGCGGTAAAGAGGTTGGCGAGCAAACCGAAGGTCAGGGTGGTGGCAAATCCTCTCACCGGCCCGGTTCCGAACAGGAACAGCATGGCCGCTGAAACAATCGTCGTCACGTGCGTATCCACGATCGTCACCCAGGCATGGCGGAAGCCCTGATCGACAGCCGCCGAGGCCGCCTTGCCCGCGCGAATCTCTTCGCGAATGCGCTCGAAGATCAGCACATTCGAGTCCACGCCCATACCGATGGTCAGAATCACTCCGGCGATGCCGGGCAAAGTCAGCGTAGCTCCGGTGTAGCCCAGGAATCCGAGCAAAATCACCAGGTTCAGGAACAAGGCCAGGTCGGCATTGATGCCCGAGCTCTTGTAGTAGATGAGCATGAAGGCCATCACCACGAGCACGCCTACGACGGCGGCCGTAACGCCCTCGCGAATCGAGTCCGCGCCCAGCGATGCGCCCACGGTGCGGTCTTCAAGGAAGACCAGCGAGGCTGGCAAGGAGCCGGTTTGTAGCAGTTTCGAGAGGTCCGTGACTTCCGACTGGGTGAATCCGCCCTCGATCAGGCCGGAGTCGTGGATGCCGCTCTTGATGACCGCAACCTCGCGCACGGTTTTGCCCATCACCACCGCCATGTTCTTGCCCACGTTGGCGCTGGTATAGGTAAAGAACCGCTCGCCGGCCTCGTTGGTCAGCGTAAAGTTCACCGAGAGTTGGCCAGTGTTCGAGTTCGAGCCGGGCGAGGCAGAACGGAAATCGGTACCGGAGACCACCGGCGCGCGTTCGAGAATGTACACCATGTTCTGATTGCCATGGCAGGACATGTCGCCCTGGCAGGGCACAATATATTCGTCTGGCGGCAGAGCGCCATTCACGCTGGCCAGCGCCGCCTGCGCATCCTGGAATCCCTGTCCGTCGCCCACTACGGGGTGAATCTCAAGCCGCGCCGTGGACTGGATCGCCCTCTTCACCGCGTCCAGATCGCTTATGCCCGGCAGTTCCACCAGAATCTGGTTTTGGCCGAGACTATAGGGAGCAATCTGCGGCTCGCTCACGCCGAAGGCGTCCACGCGGTCGCGGATGGTCTCGATGGCCTGCGTCACCGTCTTCTGCTCGAGGTCTTTCTCGATCAGCGGTTTCATCGTCAGCGTCCAGGAGGTGTCGGTCGAGCCGGCGCTGATGTCGTACTCGTTCGAAAACTTCTGGTCGAGCACCGAGCGCACGTCGCTCGCCTTCGCCGCCGGGGTTCCGTCGAGTTCGATTAGTTCAGGCTTGTTCGGGTCGGGCTTGATCACCTGCGAATAAGTGACGTTGCCCGTCTTGAGCGCATCCCGCACGCGGGCCGCGGCGTTGTCGGTTTCGTCGCTCACCGCCTCCTCGACCTGCACCTGCATAATCAGGTGCACGCCGCCCTGCAGTTCCAGGCCCAGATGAATCTGCTTCTCGACGGCCGCCAGCCATGCCTTGCCGCTGATGCCATCGGGGATCCGGAAAATGCCGAAGAGAAAAACCAGCAGCACGCCAACGATCAGGAGGATTTTTTGGTTGAGATTTTTCTTCATGGTTTCGCTTCTCTTATAAGTCTCTCACTGCTGTCTCCGGCCAGTCGCGGAGGAAAAACCGTCACTTTCAAATCTGCCGCAGCCTGACTCCGCTAGCTCCGCTTCTTCCCCTCTACGAGGTCGAACTCTCATCCGGCTGCGTCACCGAGGCGATCGCGCTCTTTGACACTTCGAGCTTCAGGTTATCGGGAGCCACGCGAATGATGATCGAATCGTCCTTGATGGAAATGATGACGCCGCGAATGCCGCCCGCCGTCGTCACCCGGTCGCCGGACTTGATGCTGGCCAGCATCTGCTGCCACTGCTTTTGCTTCTTCTGCTGCGGCCGACGAAGAGATACGCAACTGAACGAGTAGACTACATAGACAT
>CAVXOO010000308.1:0-5894 GCA_963762945.1 uncultured Acidobacteriaceae bacterium
TTGCGTCGTAGATCAGGTCGGGCGCGGCGGCATCGCAAAGGTCCGCAATCACAATGCGGGTTTCGACGCCTTGCGCGGCAAATTCCGCAGCGAGAGATTCGAGGCGGTCTTTACGGCGCGCTGTAAGGATCAGATTTGCGCCCTGCCGGGCGAGCTCGCGCGCCAAAGCCGTGCCGATTCCCGAGCTGGCCCCGGTCACCAGCGCCCATTTGCCGTGAAACTCCGTGGTCGTCATCGCTTCAACAGGATAGCGGAGTTGGCGGAGTTAGCGGTGCTGGCGGAGTTGGGAGGAGCCCCGCCACCGGACGCGCTCCGCCCGTCGCGGATAGAGGACGGCGGCGAAGGCTAGTTTGTGGCGGGCGCAGGGGCCGGCGCCGGCGCATCGGCGGGAGCTGGCGGCTGGTTCTTCGAAAGTGAACGAATGTAGATGATCAGGTTCGAGACTTCGCTGTCGCTGGCGCGGCCCGGGTCTTCGGCCGGCATCTGATTTTTGCCGTTGCGAATCATGGTGAACAGGTCGCTGTCTTGCTTGTCAGCGAGGGCTTTGGGATCGGTCCAGTTGGCGAGCGTCAGATTCATGCCAGTCGCCAGATCGCCTTTGCCGTTGCCCGTAGCGCCGTGGCAAAGCGCGCAATCGCGTTTATAGATTTCCTTGGCCTTGGCCTGCGATTCCGCCGTGGGCTTGGGGCTCTTGCCTGTCGCAGGAGCTTGCGCTGGCGCGGCTTGCGGATTTCGGCCCGCAATCGGCAAGCAAACGACGGCCAACGCCACCGCTGCAAAAACGAGTAATGATGACTTCAACATAAAACCCTCCTCAACAAAAGACAGCAGAAACGGGCATCTTCGTGTTGTGTAATTTCTAGCCTCGAATTATAGGCCGATTGCGCGGGATCGGCTATGCAATGCGGTACATATACGAGCCCGATGGTATGGAGAGTTCTCAAGCAGGGCGATGTTCCCCGAGGTCCGCGGATTGCGGAGCCAACTCCCCGAAGAACATGACCGGGGAGAGCAAGCACGCGCGTTTCGCGCTAAAATAGAAGCTGCAATGACACTCCGCGAGCCCATCCCGGCCCTGCTCTAGCGGCGCCCGCCGCCTACGATGTTTCTGCGCCACTTCACTTTTTCACTTCCTTCACTTTTTCACTTTTTCAAAACCCGGGCGCGTATGGCCAGGAGATGAGTCAATGATCGTCGATCGACTGGAACAAATGGAGCAGCGTTACAACGAATTTCAAGCGCAGTACGCGCTGCCGGAGGTCCTGAACGACCACGAGAAATACCAGAAGATTTCGAAGGCGCTGCGCGAAATCGAGACGCCCGTAGAGAAGTACCGCGAGCTGAAGCTGGTGCGCCAGGGCCTGGCCGATGCGCGCGCCATGCTGGCCGAAACGGACGCCGAGTTGCGCGCCATGGCGCAGGAGGAGATTGCTGCGCTCGAGCCGCGCGCCGCGGAGCTTGAAGAAGAGCTGAAGGTGCTGCTGTTGCCCAAAGATCCCAACGACGAGAAGAACATCATCCTCGAAATCCGTGCCGGCACCGGTGGCGACGAGGCCTCGCTCTTTGCCGCCGAAATCTTCCGCATGTACACGCGCTTTGCCGAGCAGAAGCGCTGGAAGGTGGAACTGCTTTCGATGTCGGAGTCCGGCATCGGCGGCTACAAGGAAGTGATCGCCATCATCGAAGGCGAGCGCGTTTACTCGCAGCTCAAGTGGGAGAGTGGCGTGCATCGCGTGCAGCGCGTGCCAGAGACCGAGCAGCAGGGCCGCGTGCACACTTCGGCCATCACCGTCGCCGTGCTGCCCGAGGCTGAAGAGGTTGACATCAAAATCGAGGCCAAGGACATTCGCATCGATACGTTTTGCTCTTCGGGGCCCGGCGGCCAATCGGTGAACACGACTTACTCGGCCGTGCGCATCACTCACCTGCCCACTAACACCGTGGTCAGTTGCCAGGACGAGAAATCGCAGATCAAAAACCGCGAGAAAGGCATGCGCGTGTTGCGTTCACGGCTTTACGAGATGGAAATGGACAAGCAGAACGCCGAGCTGGCCAAGGCCCGCAAACAGCAGGTCGGCACCGGTGATCGCAGCGAGAAGATTCGCACCTACAACTTTCCGCAGAACCGCCTCACGGATCACCGCATCGGACTTACCCTGCACCAGCTCGATCTGGTGATGCAGGGCCGCCTGCAGCCCATCGTCGATGCGCTCATCGCGCACTACCAGGCCGAGCAGTTGAAAGGCGAGCAGGCCGCGTAAGCGATAAGTTCGGCTGGGCTCAGTGGCCGAACATAACGACGAGTCAAAATTGAAGAGCGCGGGGCGGGAGGTTGATCCCGCCCCGCACTTTTTGCCGGTCACCGTACTATGGAACCGGGCTTTGGTTGGTGCTGTTCGCCGAAGTCAGCGGGTTCCAGTCCACCCATAACGGCCAACTGAAGGATGTGCCTTTGCCGCTGGTCTGGTTGAAGACGTCAAACCGGAGAGCCATTGGATCGGTAACATCGGTGGTTAGCAAGCCCGGCCCTCCGGGGTTGCCATCACCACCTTCGGAGACTCCCGTGGCGCTGAAGTACGCCGCGCCCACAACGCCGTGAACGCATTCCGGAATTGCGGCTGGCAGAGTGTTAGTGGTCGAGCCCTGATAGACAAGCGGGCTGCCCGGAGTTATCGCCGGCTGCCATGAGTTATCGCCGGCTGCGATGGAATAGGATTGGGCCGGCAGTGAAATATCCAGAGTGTAGGAGTTACCGCCTTGGCAGAAGATATCCGCCGATATCTTGGCTCCGCTCACTGTGGACACTGTCGCCGCGGGATGGCTGCCGCCGCCGAGAGATAACTCATAATTTCCCTCGATCGTGTCGCCCGCATTCAACTGGAAAGGCCATAGGCCGAACGGTCCCGTGCCGACCGGGCCCAATGACTCCAGGACGGTTCCGCCGGTGTCCCAGTTATCCGGGAACGCCGGGAAGCCGCTTTCCCACCAATCAGTCCAGCGCCGGAAATCCATGGCCGGGAAGTCGTAAGCATAGTCGCCATTGGCGGTCACAATGGGGCTTCCCGCATTGGCCGGGGTGGGATAAACTTCAACATCGGTGTTCACGTCGTTCTGCCCCAGCATAAATTTGTCGACAAAGGCCGTGATGGGCGCATTCTCCGCCGGCAGCGTTGCGCAGTGCGCGTGGTTGCCGTCGATGAAGAAGCCAAACCGGTCTCCGATGCCCAGCGCGTTATAGATGCGCTGCGTGGCCCGTGACGAGACATAGTTAGAACCATTCGACAGCCAGTACTGCGAGGCGTTCCCGGTTTCGAGCAATGCCCGCGGCGCAATCAAGGCCATCAATTCATGCTGGTCGAAGGGCAGCTTGTAGACGTTGTCGCCGGCGAACTGCAAGAGTTGCTGCGAGAACCAGTCGTAATTGGTGTCGTCAACATCTTCCACCGTGCCCTGGGCCTCGATGTCATGCGAAACGCGCCACGCCGGTGCGCCGCCGCCGCCGTTTTCCTGGGCGATGGTTAGAGCAATGCGCTCGTCGAAGACTCCGGCATAGAGCGCCATCTTCCCGGCAAAGGAACATCCAGTCACTCCGAGGTGCCTCATATCGATGGGCAGCGGATTGACTTGCTGGTGGGTGGCGATCTCCATGCCATCGATCAGCCGGTTCACGCCCCAGGACCACGCGGCGTATTCGCCCTGGTTGCTTGTGCCGGTGCAGATGCCTTCGCAGTACTCGGGATAGAGCTGGTAGAACGGATCCCCAGTATGGTCGGCCGGCGAAAAGAACTGGTATTGCGCTACCTGCGTACTCACGTAGCCAACCGTGGCAATGGGAAGACCCGTAAAGACGCTGGCGGGAAGACTGCCATAGTCGGGCGGCGTGGGCGGAGGAAAGTTGAAGCTACCGAAGCTGCCGAAGCCGAAAGAGGCAATCTCCATCGGGATCAACGCGGGAAACGGGCCGTCGCCCATGCCTTGCGGAATATAGACACCCGAGGTCAAAGTCAGCGTCTTTCCATTGCGGGTAACATTCACGGTCAGCGTGCCATTGCTCGATCCTGCCGCGGGCGGTACGTAGCTGGCAGTGATGGTGCAGTCGTGGCAGTCGGGCACTGGGCCAGTCTCGTATTTTTCAACGGCAGCTAAAATCTCGCTGCGGCGGCGCTCCCAGTCGTTGAACCCTGGCCGGCGAAAGCCGTCGTCAAACATGAACGGGTCCGGTAAAGGCCGGACGATGGGGAGCTGGGCGAACGTCGGGAAGTTCGGCGCGGGGAATTCTGCGCCGGTATTTTGTACTGGAAATACCAACGGCGTGAACGCGTCGGCGAAGGTTTTCTCACGGTCCTGGGAGAAGGCTCCCGGCGTCGCGGCCGACACCAGCAGTGCCAGCGTCAAAGCAAAAGCCGCTTGGGCGCAAACCGAATAATTGGGGGACTTAGACATGACGATTCTTCCTCCTTTTGCGAGTTGAGAGATTGCGGGTGAGATGGCAATGAATATCTTGCGCCGCAGCTTTGCCGGCGCGATCCACATGAGGCCGTCGCACTTCATAAGTTGTTCTTTCTGAGTTATCGGGAATATCTTTTGCTGGCCCGGTGTGCAGTAAACGTTTGCTGGCGGCCCTTACTAATGGCCCCGGCTCGATCGTGTGTTTCTTGAAGAACCGAGTTCGCTGGGGAAAAAAGTGTTGCAAACAACCGGTGCGACTTTTCGTTCGTGGGGCGAACTATAGGCAACTTATACTTCTGTTGTCAAGAGGTTATTCCCTGGGCGGTTTACGTCGGTAATATTCGGCAAGATATGTCTAACTGACTTAAGTCCAAGCGCGGCAGTGCCGGGGAAGATGGAAAACGTTTTCGCACAATCCCGATTCATAGCCTGTTTATAAAGTTCGACACCCGCATTGAAGAGATATTTTACGGCGAGGATCGTATTCGCCACGCGCGAGACAAAAAAAGGCGGGCGCCTCAGGCTTCTGCCGCCGCGGCGGATGAAGCCCGGGAAGGGTTGGCGCCCGCGCTCGCGAAACAGTGAAGCAAGGCGGCTGCTCGAAGCTAGTCCAGCTTGAAATCGACGTAAATTGTCGTTTCCACTTCGACCGGCTCACCGTTCAGCAGGTACGGACGATAGCGCCACTGCTTTACAGCGTCGATCGCGGACTGTTGCAGCACGGGCGGCCCGCTGGCCACGCGCAGGTTCTCGATGGTTCCACCGCGCGAGATGGTGGCCTGTAACTCGACGCGGCCCGATGCGCGCATGGCAAGGGCCATCGGCGAGTAAGTGGGCAGTACCCTGTAAATCAACATGCCCTCCATCACGCCTCTAGAGATGTTCGGCTTGGCCTGCGCCGCGCGTTGCACAACTGGCTTCGAGCCGTGGCCGCAGTTGAACGGATCGCAGCTGGTGCCTGGGCCAGCTGTAGGGCCGGACAGGCCCATGGGATCCGAGATTTGCTGCGGCTCCATTTTTGGGGAAATCCACACACCCACCGGAATCTGGCGCGGAGCCACTACCCGATTCTGGAACATATCGGTCGAGGCCGCCGCGGACACCTGCTGCCTCACCACCGGCGGGGTCTCCTCAACCGGCGGGGGCACAATGCAGCACACCAACTGCGGCAGCGTCATCGGGGGCAGCATCGAGGGGTGAAACAGCGGAATCGCGATCAGTAGCGCCAGGATGGATGTGTTGAGGCCGAAGGTGGCAAACATCCAGTTGCGGCTGCGGGTGTGGATGGTTCCCATCGAATCGAATGTTGCGGTTTCAAACATGGCCGCCTCCCCGAAATCTGAAATTCAGCCGCGCCGTTCGGGAGGCGGAGAGTCCGCGGCTGAGCGCAAGCGGTCAGTTCGCTCGCGAGCAGCCGGCCCGCCCGCAAGCGCAACGCGTGGGGC
>CAVXOO010000309.1:0-5568 GCA_963762945.1 uncultured Acidobacteriaceae bacterium
GCCGGCGTCGCCCTGCAATTCGCTCAGGCGCCTGCGGGTCTCAGCGTCGTCATTGATCGTCAGGACGCACCCAACTCAGGCTGGACACGCGTCGCGGGACCTATCGACGGAACTACCGCCGGCGACTATCCGCCCGCCAACAACACCCAGGTGCGTTATCGAATTGCTTACGTGACTTCGAGCGGTGAAACCGGCGAGCCAAGTGAAGCCGTTGCTGTCGCCGGCATCGGATCGGCAGCAACAGCGCCGGCACGATAGCAACCCGCCTTTTTGATTTGATCCCAAGGTTCGTCCGATTCGGTATACGAAATTAGAATCTTGATCGGCCCCGGCTTTTTTGAACCACTTCGGATGTTAGTCTTCGGCTTAATCCTTCGCCCTTTCAAGTTTGGTTCTTGAAAGGCCATGAAAATCTGTACTCGACGAAACCTTCAACAGCCACAACATTCCACCGCTCAACGAGCATCTTCTCACCTGACTGTAGATGATTTCGTAGCTGTCGCTGCATCCATCTTCTCAATGAATGCTCTATAAAGACGCGCCCTTTTGCCCCAGAGCACCTGGGCCAATGCCGGGGGCGACCACGCCAGTCTGTAAACTATTGAAAATATTGGTCGGGGAGAGAGGATTTGAACCTCCGACCCCCTGGTCCCGAACCAGGTGCTCTACCAGGCTGAGCCACTCCCCGATCGCTTTGATTTTTCTATTGCAGCCTCGGGATCGAAAATGCGCCGCAATCTGGAGTGCCTCATGCTGCTTCGCCTGCCGTCCCTTGCGGCCCGGCGTCCGAGTTTGGGGCGGTCCCTGGTCGCCCGTCCTCATTCGCAACTCCTGTTCGATTCTATCGCACTTGCAGGTTTTTCGCTGATCATGTTCCGGCTAGGAGCCGCAAAACCACCGCCGTCGCGCCAGACGTGCGCTGCGACGCCATCATGCGAGAATGACAGTGGCCTGACGGGGACCGTATGTGCGCTCTCTCGCCGCTGTCTCATCGCAAAAGGGGAGAAACGTAATGAACGAGCTGAGCCTCGATCCGCGCCGCACCGCGGTTGTCGTCATCGACCTGCAAAAGGGTATCGTGGGATTCCCAGGGACGCCGAACTCGGCCGAGAGCGTCATCGCCAACACGGTCGCACTGCTCGAGGCCGCGCGCGGCGTGGGCGCGCAGCCGATTCTGGTGCACGTGGGCCGCTCGGCAGACGGCGGCGATGGCCTCAAACTGGTCTGCGACCAGCCCATGCGTGCCAGCGGAGCGATGCCGCCCGACTGGAGCGAACTGATTGCGGAGCTCAACCGCCAGCCCGGCGACATTGTCATTCTCAAGCGCCAGTGGGGCGCGTTTTACGGCACCGATCTCGAGTTGCAACTGCGCCGCCGCGGCCTCTCGACCATCGTCCTTTGCGGCGTCGCCACCGAGTTCGGCGTGGAGAGCACGGCGCGCGATGCCTACGAGCGCGGCTTCGAGCAGATCTTTGCCGGGGACGCCATGACTGGGCGCACCGCGGCAAGCCACGCGAACGCGATCACCAACATCTTTCCCCGCATGGGCCGTGTGCGCACGACAGCAGAGATCGTCGCCGCCATGCGCGCAGGCCAAAGTACTTCGTAGCCAGCGCACACTAAGCGCCGCAGGCGATTCGCGCGCAAAAAATGGAAGCGCGGAGGGCAGGTGCTACACAGGGGGAACTAACTCCGCTAGCCCCGCCAACTCCGCCAACTCCGCCAACTCCGCTAACTCCGCTTGTTCTTAGAGGATGTACCGCGACAGATCCTGGTCCTTCACAATCGACGCCACCATTTGCTTCACGTACGCGGCATTCACAGTGAACACCTTCTCCGGACCCGAGGCCGCCATGCGCTCCTCGTAGGGCAAAGGCGTGGAGACTTCGTCGGTCACGGCTTTGGCAATGGCGGCCGCGGCCTTTTCATCGGACGTGCGCCGCGCCACGTCGGGCGCCAGAAAGCTGATGTCCTCGAGTACCCGCTCCATGATGGTGTGCAGCCGCCGCGCGCCGATATTCTCCGTTGTCTCGTTCACCTTGAAGGCAAACTCCGCCATCTCGCGCAGCGCCTCCGGGGCAAATTCCAGCCGCACGCCTTCGGTCTCGAGCAGCGCTGCGTATTGCTTGGTCAGAGAAGCCTTGGGCTCCGTCAGAATGCGCAAAAAATCCTCGACTGTGAGCGATTGCAGCTCCACGCGAATGGGGAACCGCCCCTGCAACTCCGGAATCAGGTCGCTGGGCTTGGAAACATGGAACGCGCCCGCGGCAATAAATAGGATGTGGTCGGTCCGCACCATGCCGTAGCGCGTATTTACCGTGGTGCCTTCTACGATGGGCAGAATGTCGCGCTGCACGCCTTCTCGAGAGACATCGGGCCCGTGTCCGCTCTCGCGTCCGGCAATCTTGTCGATCTCGTCGAGGAACACGATTCCGTTCGACTCCACGCGCTCCACAGCCACGCGGTTCACCGCATCCATGTCGATGAGCCTGCCCTCCTCCTCCTGCACCAGGTAGTCGAAGGCGTCGGCCACCTTCATTTTTCTCTTCTTCGTGCCCCCGCCAAAGATATTCGGCAGCATGTCCTTGAGGTTCATCTCCATATCCTCAAGACTCTGGTTGGAGATGATGCCGAACTGCGGCGTCGAGCGTTCGCGCGCGTCGATCTCGACAATGCGGTCGTCGAGCTTGCCCTCGCGGAACTGCTGGCGCAGCTTCTCGCGCGATCGCTGGTGGCTCTCGGCGCCGGGCAGCGATAACTGCACGTCGTGTCCGTGCGGCGGCGCGGGCGGCGGCGGCAGCAGCACGTCCAGCAGCCGCTCCTCCGCGTTCATCTCCGCGCGGTCCTCCACCTCTTCCAGGCGCTCTTCGCGCACCATGTCGATGGCGATCTCCACCAGGTCGCGAATCATCGACTCTACATCGCGGCCCACGTAACCCACTTCAGTAAACTTGGAGGCTTCGACCTTCAAGAACGGCGAGTTGGTGAGCTTGGCCAGCCTGCGTGCAATCTCGGTCTTGCCCACGCCCGTGGGCCCGATCATGATCATGTTCTTGGGCATGATGTCGTCGGCCATGTCGGGCGGCAGCTTGAGCCGCCGCTGGCGGTTGCGCAGCGCAATGGCCACGGCACGTTTGGCGGCCCTCTGGCCGACCACGTGCTTGTCGAGCTCGGCGACAATCTCGCGCGGCGTCAGCTCGTCGAGCGAGATGTCTTGTTCTTCGGCGGATGCAGGTAGATAAATTGCCATGTTTTCGTTCGTCAGTTCCTTTTCAATGCCGGGCCGAGGGAACCTCGGTGCTCTTTGCGCACCACCAACTTCAGTCCCGACCAGGTTTCATCAATCGCGCAAACTTTTACGTCCACAAACGGGGTCTTAAGCGCCGTATCTCGAATCGCGTTGTCCGACAGGTCCGTCTCGATCCCCGATTTCTTCTTGGGCCACGCCACACAGATCGCCCCATCGGCCTTGATCGATCCCTGGTGCGCGGCAAACTCCCTCTTGAACTCCGCAGACGACCCGGCAAACAAAACGATCACGTCCAGGCGATCTTTCCATCGCGCCTTCGCGTATCCCTCTAACTCTTCCGGCAGCGCGGCCGGCGCATTTCGCAGCAGAACGCGATCCCCCTCCTCGATGCCGAGCTTCTTCAAGTGTGGTGTGCCGGAGTACCCTGCCATAGCGGCTCCCGCGAGGTGTTTTGCAGCCGTCAGTCTTACAGCTCCTCAATCGAAATCCGGTCGTTTGCGTCAATGCAGACATCGCCTTCACCGGGAGAAATCCGCGCCAAGCGCAACCTAGAGTATAGGTCATTTACTCGGTGTTGGAGTCGCCGCGGCCGCGCGGCTTTTTGGGCTTTGGTTTCGCCGGCGCCGGCGATTCGACGGCTTCTCCGCATTGACCGCGCCGGTTGGGCTTCCTACAATCGTAGCTTCGGTTGCCATGACGATTTCCGCGCTCATTATCGACGACGAACAACTGGCCCGCGACGAGCTGAAGTACCTGCTCGACTCGGTGGGCGGTGTGGATGTAGTGGCCGAGGGAGCCAACGGCATCGAGGCCGTGGACCTGATCGAAGAGCATCGTCCCGACCTGGTTTTTCTGGATGTGCAGATGCCCGGCCAGGATGGGTTCGCCGTGATCCAGCGGCTGATGGAGCGGAATCGCGCGGGCGCGGCTTTGGCAGAGATCCGCGGCGGTGCGGGTTCGGCGGGCTCGGGCAAGCCCGTGGCGGCGCTGCCGCATTTTGTCTTTGCCACGGCTTACGACCAGTACGCGGTGCGCGCCTTCGATGTGAACGCCGTCGATTACCTGCTGAAGCCCTTCGATCGCGCGCGGGTTCTTGAGGCGGTGGAGCGGGTGCGTGCGCGGCTGGCAACGGGCGGCTCGCCTGCGGCTGTCGAATCCGATGCTCAATCACAACTCGATCGGTTGCTGCGCCTACTTGACCGACCGCAGAGCGCGGAGCAGCAGGGACGTTCGCCGGCCAAGCTCATCGTAGAGGTGCAGAGCCGCTTGCTGCTGGTGGACCAAGCGGAAGTCTGCTTTGCCTCGATTGACGAGGGCGTGATTCGAGTGGTGACGCGCGCGTTCGAGGGGCAGCCGAAGTGCCGGACGCTCGAAGAATTGATGGAACTGCTCGATCCCGGACGCTTTTGGCGGGCGCATCGGGGGTTTGTCGTCAACATCGACCAGATCCGCGAAGTGATGCCGTGGTTCAAGTCCAGCTACCAACTGCGCATGAACGACAAACAGCAGACCGAAATCCCGGTAAGCCGCGCACAGACCAAGCGCCTGCGCGAGCTGTTCAACCTGTAGCGCAACTCAGTCGTATCGCTCGAAGACGACCTGCTTTTTGTGCCAGCCGAAGCCGGCCAGGCGTTCGCGCACGCTCGACACCATAAAATTCAAGCCGCAGATGTAGGTGTAAATGTCGAAGCGCAGCTCGGCGGGCGGGGTTGCGGGATCGACGGGCGGCACGGGCAGCGGCTGGCCGAGGCGCGCGGCGCGCTCTTCGACAATTTTGGCCACATGATCCTGCACGTAACCGCGCAGGCCGGTCCACTCTGGCTGCGCGCGGCTCAGCGTGGGCAGGTAATGAAAGTTGGGCACGCGCTCGGCGAGCGCGACGAACTCGTCGTGGTAGTACATGTCGGTTTCGTAGCGCGTTCCGTAGACCAGCCATATCTCTTTGCCCTGGCTGCGGTCCGGGCCGGCGTTGGGACCGCTTTGGGGCGGAAAAAGCCACTGCGTGTAGCCGCGCATGGGCGCAATGCCGGTGCCCGTCGCGACAAAGATCGAATCCGTGATTGGCTCCTCCAGCACGAAGTGGCCGTGCGGGCCGTGCATCTGAATGGTCGAGCCCACGGGCAGGTCCGGCAGGTCGGCAAGATGATTCGAGAAGAAGCCGTTCTCCACGCGGTTCACGCAGAGCTCGAACGTGTTCCCTTCCGGCGCAGACGCGATGGAGTAGGCCCTGGTCTGCTGCTTGCCGTTTTCGTCCGGGGCGACCGCCGAGACGAACTGGCCGGGCTGGAAGTGGAAGTTCTCGAGCGACTCAACCGGTC
>CAVXOO010000310.1:0-3886 GCA_963762945.1 uncultured Acidobacteriaceae bacterium
TCGCATCCAGGCTGCGCACCGGGAGATCGAGCCATCGCGGCAGGATCAAACTTCTCCGAATCAATTTGCGACTTAGCTTCCATAGATACTCTGAAGCTGTGCCAACCGGGCATAGCCAGGAGCAAAACGACTTTTTCACCAGCAGGCTCGACATGAGAAACACGCAGAGCAGAACCATAGCCGCCGGATGAATTGCCGGAATCGTGCCAGTGCCGAGAAAATACCTCAGATTCATCAAACCTGCAATCGGCAGCCAGCCGTCCACTCCTGCTGGCCGCTTGACGTAAGCCGAACTGCCCTGGCTCTCAAAATAGCGGACCCACTGAACGAATTGAATTCCGATCCACGCATTGAGCAGAAGAAAGGCAAACTGCACAGCGCGCCGAATTTGCTGGGAACGGTCCGGCGACAATCTGCGCACGAAATGCTTCTTCTGGCTTCGAGTCGCGTTCTCAGCTATCTCCGCCTCGCTCTGGATCCCGGTCACGGTCAACATGGCGCCCTTCTGTTGATCAAAATAGTCGTTGCGAACTGCCCCGCAAATGACTAAAGTCACAGCGCCAAAGACCCGCCCTGTGCAAATCTGAAATCCAGATCGGAAGTCTACGATGCCAGAACAAGCAACTACCGCCGGAACCGCGGAGCCAAATCAGAAGGTCTGGTTCCTCCCGCGCGAGCATGGCGCGACGGCCATGCTGTTCACCCCAATTGTTTGCGCCGCGATTCTTGCCCGCGAATGGCGCTGGGCTGAACTTGCGACTCTGACGGCCGCCTTCGCTGCGTTGGCCGCCAAAGATCCGATGGTGATCCTGGCGCGTCAACGCTTCGTGTGGAAACAGCGTCATCCTGAGACCTCTGCGGCGGCGCGTTGGTTCATGGGTTGGATGGCACTCCTCATCCTCAGCGGCCTTGTTCTGCTGACAGCCTGGCCGATCAGAGCCCTTCTGCTCATGGGCCTTGGAGTTGCTGTCTTTTCGGTGCTGGCCATCGTGGTGAATGTAAAGAACCGTCAGCGTTCTACGCTGTTTCAGATCGCCAGCGCGGCGGCTCTGACTTCCAGCTCTCTGGCCACCTCCCTTTCAGCAACCGGAACCATCGCGCCCTGGTGCTGGTGGCTGTGGCTCCTGCTGGCATTGCAAGCCGCTGCCGGAATCCTGGTAGTTCACGCCCGTCTCGACGCGCGTATTGCCGCGCGCGTTGCGTTGCGCGCAACCGGTCCCGCCAGGGAAGAATTCCGTCGCGCAGCTCAAGTTTCGCTAATTGTGCTTGTCTGCGCTGCGGTTATTGCCATCGTCCTCAGTCGTGGATTCGTCGCGTTGGCGCTGCTGGTGGCTGTTGTGGGCTACGGGGACGATCTCCGTCGTCAGCGCAATGCAGCGGCCCTCCAGACTCCACTTACGAAAGTTGGCCAGCGGGCGCTGGCGCTGTCTTCTCTCTTCGCAGGCCTGCTCATCCTGGGATTGTGGTGAGCAGACGAGTTTCGGGCCTGGATAGCCCGCCTATGCAATAGTTACTGGTTGATTAACAATCCCGCACGCCTTCGGCGCGGATGATGTTGCTCTTTTTCCGACTCATGCTGTGGCGTGGTCCGGTTGCAGGCGTAGCATTGCACGGGGTGGCGGAATTGATAGTATTCAGCAGTGAACGCTAACGCCAATTCGCTGATTGGCCAGGTGACAGCGAGCGGCCGTCGGGCAAGATTGAGAACTGCGTTCGTCGTCATGGCTTCGCTTGGCCTTGCCGGCCTCATCCTGTTGGGGCTGGGGCCGGCTCGGCGGAGAATCGTTCATTCTCTTACGCGGCTATCCGGCGCGACGCAACAACAGGTGATGGCGCAAGCGCGACCGCAACTTGATTGGGGCGACCGCTTTCGAGATGGAACGCCAGAGTTTCTGCGCTTGAGCGATCCGGCGGACCAGGCTGCTTTTCGCCGCTGGTTCACGCTGATCGCAGAGTACCAAGCCGTGCGGCCGAGGGCCGAGGTTCCGGCGGAGATCGGCGACTGCGCGAGCCTGCTGCGTTACGCATACCGCGAGGCGCTCAAGCGGCACGATGAAAGCTGGTTTGAAACCACAGGCATTGAAGTGACAGCGCCGCCGGGCGAGATTCGCGCCTGGAGCTATCCGCACACGCCGCTGGGCGCGGAACTGTTTCGCGTGAGAGCGGGAGCCTTCGATGCCGCCGACGTGAATGACGGGGCATTTGCGCAGTTTGCCGACGCAAAAACGCTGGTGGAACGGAACGCCTACTTTGTGAGCCGCGATGTGCGCGCGGCGCTGCCGGGAGATATGCTTTTTTATCGTCAGTTCGGGCAGTCGTCGCCGTGGCACTCCATGATTATGGTTCGCGCGGGCAATGATGCCGTCGTGGTCTACGACACCGGTCCTGACCATGGCCAGCCTGACGAGCTACGCCGTGTGGCCTTGAGCGAGCTGCTCGATCACCCTGAGCCGCAATGGCGGCCGGTGGCGAGCAATCCCAACTTTCTTGGCGTCTACCGCTGGAACATTCTGCGAGGAACTCCATGAACTACCGGAAGCCCACGCTCCATAAACTGCTGCTGGCCGCATTGTTTATGCTGCTTTGCGCCACTGGCGCGCCGCGCGCCGCAAGCCAGGACCTGCCGCGATCCTTCTCGCTTTCGACCTCGCGGACTTTCGCGCCGGGCGAAAGCGTGAAGATCGAGCTTTATGCAAAAAACGTGCCGGAGCTCGAGTTTCGCGTCTACAAGGTGCGCAACGCGGAGAAGTTTTTTTCGAGCTTGAAGGACGTGCACAGCTTTGGCGTGAAGAACTATTCGCCGTCCGAACAGATTGACCAGCGCACGCTGCTCGAGCGGCTGCACGACTTGAAGGCGCATCTCTGGTGGCTGGTCCGGAGCTTTTTTCGGGGCCAGTTTACCGACGATGCGCGCGACAGCTTTCGCGAGAGCCAGGGCAAGCTTGGTAAACGCAGCCGAGTGGTGGGTGTGTCGCAGTTCGCGCGGATTCCTCTGCTGAACGAGAGCCAGCTTGTGGCGCGATGGAAGCTCGAGACGCCGCCGGCGATTGTGAGCCAGACGCAACAACTGCCGATCGATGGGCTGGACGCGGGTCAGTACGGCCGGCACTTTACATTTCTTAAGTTCCGTTCGATGCGGGTCAATAACGATCAGAACCTTCACAAAGAGTATGTAACCAAATTCATCGCCAGGCGCAGGCAAGCGGCAATCGGATGGGAAAGGTGCGGGCGTCTACAAGCTTACGAGCGACCCGAGGGTCACGCGAGTGGGGAAGTTTCTGCGTAGGACCAGCCTGGATGAACTGCCTCAGTTCCTGAACGTCTTGAAAGGGGAAATGTCGCTCGTCGGTCCCCGTCCTCCGATCCCATATGAATTAGCGGCCGTATCAAACATGGCATCGTCGCCGGGTCTTGGAAGTCAAACCAGGGTACCGGACTGTGGCAGGTTAGCGGCCGGAGCCGCGTCAGCTTCGACGAGATGGTTCGTTTGGACCTGCGGTACGCCACGTCGTGGTCTCCCTCGCTCGACTTCACAATTCTCATGCGCACACCGCTTGCAGTGATCAAAGGCGAGGGCGCGCTCTGAGTCCTGCGTTTCAGCCTGTACTTCGACCTTAGTCGATTTGGTTGCATCGGCGCCGGCTGTGCTATGCGCATCTTTACCACACTCGCCTAACCCCAATCCTCAGCAGAATTAAGAAGGCGGAACGACCGTGAACTTCGGTGTAATTGGCTACGGCTACTGGGGGCCAAACGTCGTGCGGAACCTGGCAAGCCTGGAGGGTTCCAGTGTAATCGCCATCGCGGAGGTGAACCCGGCTGCGCGCATGCGCGCACAGAAGGCGTATCCGGGAGTTCTTGTAACTGCAAATGCCTCGGACGTTGT
>CAVXOO010000311.1:0-8078 GCA_963762945.1 uncultured Acidobacteriaceae bacterium
ATGCTCATTTTGTAAGCAGGCAACGATGCGTCGCTCAGGAACGATGTCCTGATAAAGGGTCTCATTCACCAGTGTCTTGCCGGCGACCGGCGTTCCAGGGCCCATCTTCATCTGGGCGCGCTCGCGGCCGCCGACCTTGAAGTCCAGTTGGTGGCTATCGAGCGCGTGCGTGCCCCCGCCAAAAAACCAGCGTCGCTTGGTGGCCTCATCGGCAAACGCTGCGAAGACACGCTCCGGGGAAGCTTTGAGCTTGCGCTCGAGTTGAAACGTGCTGTGAACGACGGTTGGTTTGGTCGTCGATTGGCTGTTTACGGATTGATTCCCATACAACCACTCCGACGTTCCGCACGGTTTTCGGGTTTCAAACACCTGTTAAGATTACCATTTTGCCAGATCGCAAGGGTGCAACAAAAGGTAAGATTATGGAGTGTCGCCCGCCAAATTCGACACTTGGCGCCGGTTTTACTGCGACCCGAACCTTCTAAGGCACATCTAAATGGTTGAACGTGAAAGAATGCCCTCCCATTTGTATAATAGGATGGAGCTTGCTCGTAATCGTGGAGGAGCCTAAAAACGAATGATGCAGTTAACCGAAAAAGCGGTCGGAAAGGTCAAGGAGATCATGTCCTCACAACAGCCCAGTCCCGCCGGGCTGCGGATCGCGGTGGTGGGAGGCGGATGTTCCGGGTCAGCTACTCGATGGCCTTCGAGAACACGCCCAACATGTTGGACAAGACCTACCAATACGACGGACTGAAAGTCTTCGTAGACCAAGCCAGCCTGCTTTACCTGGACGGCGCCGAAGTGGATTACGTCGAGACGCTCGAGGGTTCCGGTTTCAAGTTCAACAACCCCCACGTGAAATCCACCTGCGGTTGCGGCAGCTCGTTCCAGGCGTAAGGCTCGGCGACCGAGGCTCGGCGGACCGAGGCTCGGCGACCGAGGCTCGCCAGATCGACAATTTCCAGGCGCTCCCTTGCCCGAGGGAGCGCCTTCTCGTGTCTGTCTTGACACAGCTCCGCCTTCGGCTCTGGCCTATTTGCAAAACTCCAAAGTACTAATCCTCGGTGGCCCGGATGAGTGTGTCTCAACACGCCGATCGATACAATAATGGATAAAGGAACTTTCTGTCTCCAGCTTTGACGGCGCTTCGCCAGCATCGCAGAGGCACTAAACCTTTTCTTAAAAACGGGACGGCGACATGGTAGAGCAAACTCCTCCGGTGCAGGACAGGTGAACATTCCGGCACCAAAGACTTTAGCGCCGCGGTTCACCGCGTCCAGATCGCTTATGCCCGGCAGTTCCACCAGAATCTGGTTTTGGCCGAGACTATAGGGAGCAATCTGCGGCTCGCTCACGCCGAAGGCGTCCACGCGGTCGCGGATGGTCTCGATGGCCTGCGTCACCGTCTTCTGCTCGAGGTCTTTCTCGATCAGCGGTTTCATCGTCAGCGTCCAGGAGGTGTCGGTCGAGCCGGCGCTGATGTCGTACTCGTTCGAAAACTTCTGGTCGAGCACCGAGCGCACGTCGCTCGCCTTCGCCGCCGGGGTTCCGTCGAGTTCGATTAGTTCAGGCTTGTTCGGGTCGGGCTTGATCACCTGCGAATAAGTGACGTTGCCCGTCTTGAGCGCATCCCGCACGCGGGCCGCGGCGTTGTCGGTTTCGTCGCTCACCGCCTCCTCGACCTGCACCTGCATAATCAGGTGCACGCCGCCCTGCAGATCCAGGCCCAGATGAATCTGCTTCTCGACGGCCGCCAGCCATGCCTTGCCGCTGATGCCATCGGGGATCCGGAAAATGCCGAAGAGAAAAACCAGCAGCACGCCAACGATCAGGAGGATTTTTTGGTTGAGATTTTTCTTCATGGTTTCGCTTCTCTTATAAGTCTCTCACTGCTGTCTCCGGCCAGTCGCGGAGGAAAAACCGTCACTTTCAAATCTGCCGCAGCCTGACTCCGCTAGCTCCGCTTCTTCCCCTCTACGAGGTCGAACTCTCATCCGGCTGCGTCACCGAGGCGATCGCGCTCTTTGACACTTCGAGCTTCAGGTTATCGGGAGCCACGCGAATGATGATCGAATCGTCCTTGATGGAAATGATGACGCCGCGAATGCCGCCCGCCGTCGTCACCCGGTCGCCGGACTTGATGCTGGCCAGCATCTGCTGCCACTGCTTTTGCTTCTTCTGCTGCGGCCGGATCATCATGAAATAAAGCAGCGGAATAAACAGCAAGATGGGAAGCAGCATGCCGAAGCCGCCGCCCGCTCCCGGCGCTGCCGGAGCCGCCCACCATATCAAAGTTGCCACGAGGTTCATGTTGCCTACATCCTTTGCTCGTCTCCGCGGCCGGACGAAACCGGCTTTGGGCACAGGCACACACGGCCTGTCGGCCGGCGCCTTCGAAAACTTTGTATCGAAACTTGTCTGCGGGAATGGTTCCTGAGGCCCCGGTCACTACCGACGCGGGCTCTCAAAAGAAGGGTCCGGTGGCGCAGTTCAGGGTCTCAAAACCCCTCCTGCCTGCACCCGCCGCATATCCCTGCTACCGCCTGCTTCCTGTTCGACACAACTCAACTTCCGGCATCCAGGCAGGCAAAATCGGCTTCCGCCAAATAGCTCCCGCCCGGGTGACCAAAAGAAAGCCTGAAATAGATAAGAAATGCGCAGCCGCTTCGGTGTCAAGGCGGCAGGGACCAGGGCAGCAAGGGAACGAGGCGGCGAGAAGCCGGAACTGAGGGACTGCGGAACCCGCGGAACGGCAGCAATGGAGCAAGCAACTCTGCCTTTATATCTCCTTTACAGACCGCATACTCTCTCTTTACAGAAAAAGGCGTCCTCTGGAATCACAGGCCTTCTTCTCGCGAAAGCCGTTTCGAGCGCACGAAAAGCGGGAGGCGGATGGAGGGTTCGTCGCCGTGAAAATAGACTTCAATGCGGAAATACTCACGCTGATTCCCGTGGGACTCGCAATCTGGTTCATGCTCTGGGTGCTCTGGCACTGGTCGAGGGAACAGAGACGCTAAGATTGCGCGGCTGACCTGCGAACCTGCCAACTCGCGAATGTGCGCGCCAGCGCACGCGACGCGCAAACTTGCTGACTCGTTACTTTGCCGCAGGCTGCGCCGGCGTTTCTTCCTCGTCGCCCGTCTCCTCCACCAGCACCGCCGAACCGGGAACAACATCGTAACTCACCGCGTCCTTGCCCGCCGCGTGAAAGGTCACGCGCAGGGGTTCGCGCTGCCATTCGGGCGCTGCGCATGCCGCAACGGTTTGATTCCCAGGATCGAAGGCCGCAAGTTTTTTTGCCAGAACCGGCTTGCGCGCCGCCACCTGCGCCACCACGGCATACAGGCTCTTGCCCGTCGCCGTCACGCCGCAGTAGGCCGCGTAATCGCGGAACCAGCTCACCTGGCTTACGCCTGGATCGAAGTTGGGCAGATGCAGGGCTGTGATGTGGCCTGTTACGCGATCGACGAGCAGCCACGGCCCGCGCTGCCACACCCAGGGGCTAGCCGCCCGGTCGGACTTTTGCACGAGCTGGTCGAAGGGCAAAGCGTCGTTGAGGCGAATCGCGCGCCGCACCACAAAGCTGCGGTCCGTCACGTCGTGCGGGTCGCCGGTAGTCCATTCCTTCAGCACGCCGTCCACGAGCAAGGCGCGAATCTTGAGCGAGTCCTCGCCAGCCGCCGCGCCCGATGGATCGCCGGCCTTCGAGTACGGAACTTTCTTCGCCGCGCCCAGAACCACAGTGTGTTTGCGCGGCGCCGCTGAACCGGTCGCGGCAGTTACAACAAACACGGCAAAAAGAATGACGATAAAAACGGATTTCCGGCGAGCGTGCATCGCGGCGGTTCTCCTGACAATTCGTGAATCCGTTTCACTCCCGGCTCCTCGACTCAGCCTCTCGCCCTGGCTGATGACTCCGCTCATCGAACGCGTCGTCATCCTGTGCGATCAAAAATCGGATGTCATCCTGAGCGAGTCCCGGCGTACCGGGACGAGTCGAAGGATCTGCGGTTGCCTTTCGTACGGATTCCTGGAAACACGCTCTTGGGAAAAATGCTGCTCCCGCCCCAGCAACCGGCCGAGACGGAAAAATGCTTCGCGATGATTCTAGCGCAAAGTCAGACGTTCGCCGCTTCCACCGCCCGCGCCACGCGAAACGCCGTGCTTTCGCCTAAATGCCGAGCCAGCACCTGCATCCCAACGGGAAGCCCCGCCCTCGTTGTCCCGCACGGCACCGTAACACCGCAAATTCCGGCGAGCGAGGCGGTGACGGTGTAGATGTCGGCTAGATACATGGCCAGCGGATCGCCGGTTTTCTCGCCGATCTTGAACGCCGGAAACGGCGAAGTCGGCGTCACGATGGCGTCGACCTCGGCAAAGGCGCGCAGAAACTCCTCGGCGAGGATGCGGCGCACCTGCTGCGCCTTGAGGTAGTAGGCATCGTAGTAGCCAGCCGACAGCGCGTAGGTGCCGAGAAAGATGCGGCGCTTAACCTCCGCGCCAAATCCTTCGTCGCGCGAGTGCGAGTACATCTCGGAGAGTGTTGCGGAACGCGGCGAGCGGTAGCCGTAGCGCACGCCGTCGAAGCGCGCCAGATTCGCGCTGGCTTCGGCGGTGGCGACGAGATAGTAAGTCGGCACGGCGTATTTTGTGTGCGGCAGCGAAACTTTCTTCACAACGCATCCCGCGGCTTCGAGTGCGGCGATTCCCTTCTCGATGGCGGCGCGCACCTCGGGTTCGAGACCTTCGGCAAAATACTCCGCCGGGACGCCGATGCGCAGGCCCCCCTTCCCCGGTTCTTTGACGGGCTTGTCGCTTTCAGCTGCGTAATCTTCAACGGGAGCTGGCGAACTGGTGGCGTCCTTGGGGTCGTGGCCAGCGATCGCGCCGAGAAGCGTGGCCGCGTCGCGCACGTTGGCGGCAAAAGGACCAATGCGATCGAGCGACGAGGCGTAGGCGATCAGTCCGTAGCGCGAGACGCGTCCATAGGTGGGCAGCACACCCACCACGCCGCAAAAACTGGCGGGCTGGCGAATCGATCCGCCGGTGTCCGAGCCCAGCGTAGCCACGGCCATATTCGCGGCCACGGCCGCAGCCGCGCCGCCGCTCGATCCACCGGGAACGCGCTCCGTATCGACGGGATTGCGCACCGGCCCGTATGCAGAATTCTCGTTCGACGAGCCCATGGCGAACTCGTCGCAGTTGAGCTTGCCCAGCAACACCGCGCCCGCGGCCTCGAGCCTTGCCACCGCAGTGCAATCGTAAGGAGGCTGATAACCTTTAAGAATTTTCGAGCCCGCGGTCGAAGGCGCACCCTCGACAACCATCACGTCTTTGATGCCCATGGGAATGCCAGCCAGCGGCGGCAGTGGATCGCCTTTTTTCACGAGGTCATCGACGCGCGCGGCCTGCGCTAGTGCTCGCTCTTTCGTAAAGCTCAGATAGACATTGAGCCGCGGATTTTTCTTCTCGATCCGAGCGTAGTAGCTTGCAGCAAGATCCGCAGCCTTCAGGCGGCCCGCGGCAATCTCCTCGCACAACGCGGCGAGCGTCTTCGGCTTCTCGACGAAGGATTCAGCAATTTTGACTTCGCTCGGCAACGATACCTCTTTCCCTGTTCCCTGTTCCCTGTTCCCTTAGTCCCTTAGTCCCTATCGCTCAATCACTTCCGGCACCTTGAAAAATGCGCCGTCACTTTCCGGCGCCTGCGCCATGACAGCCTCGCGAGGCAACGAAGGCGCCAGCCGATCGGGGCGTGTCTCGGGGATGGGGGCGCTTTCAAGCTCGCTCACTTGCGCCAGCGGCTCAATGCCCGAGGTATCCAACTCATTCAATTCGGCCACGTAGTCGAGAATGGCATTCAAGTCGCGCAGCATCGGCTCGACCTCTTCGGGCGCAAGCTCCAGGTGCGCCAATTCGGCGACGCGCTCCACATCGGCAACGGTGACTTTGGCAGTCATGCTCTCAATTCTCCGCGAGGCTTTATTTCGGCCCGCTTCGTAAGCTTTTCCACGGGCATTCCCGAAGAACAAGTATAGCGGGTGCAAGAGTGAAAGCAGTGAAGGAGTGAAAGAGTGAAGGATCGAAAGGGTGGAAGCATTACCCGTGACCGTGTCCCGGTGGTGAATGCAGTCCCTCTCTAAGCGCGCCGTGAGCGGTCGCCGCGGCGACTTAGCCCCGCGCTTCACAGGCTGTTACGAAACCAGGTCGCGATCAGGTTTTGTAACAAGGGCACGGCTTCAGCCGGGCCGCAAGTGCCGCAAAATGAGTGCGGGCTTCAGCCCCTGCTGCTCTGGCTTGGCAACAATGAACGCAATTCACGAGTTTCGCAACGGACCGTTCAGCGTGGGGAGCCAGGCCCGCCTTCAGTTGACGGTCAAAGTCACGTTGACGGTTTGCGAGATGCCGGTGGAACTCACGGTGACGGGAATGGTATAAGTGCCGGCGGGCGTGGTTCCGCCGCCCTGCGAACCGCAAGAACTGCCGGTGCATCCACCGCCGCCTCCGCCCGAGCTGGTGCAACTGGAGACGCCGCAAACAAGAATGCCGAGAAGAAGAGCAAGCTGAAAGATTCTGCGGCGCCGGCGGATGGCGAAGGGCAAAAGAAGCAACCCGCAAGCGAGGGGCAGGACCTGCGACAGATCGCGCCGGCCGGAACCCGGCCGTTCCAAACTGGCCGAAGTGCTGCCGGTCGAGATCTCCACCTGGACGTTGCCCTGAACGCCGGCATTGAGCGTCTCCCCGTTGGGATTGAAGAGGCAGAGCGCGTACGTGGGAAGCGTGCCGCAACCGAGGGCAAATGTGCCGCTGGCTCCGGACGGCGTGATGACGAGCGTGTAATTGGCCGTCTGGCCCCCCGCCACGGTCTTCGTCGAAGCGCCTGCGAAGGCCACCGTGAAATCGAATCCGGTTCCGGAGAGCGTGACCGTGGCCGGGCTGGCCACAGTGCTGGAGCTGACGCTGAGCGAACCCGTGGCGGGACCGCCGCCAGTGGGCGTAAAGACCACAGTGACCGTGCAATGGGCACCCGAAGCCAGACTGCCGGTACAGCCATTTTGCGCCACGCTGAAGGGCGCGGCCGTGGCAACCGAGACCGAGGACAGGTCGTCGCTCGTGGAATTCGTAATGGTGACCGATTGCGCAGCGCTGGACTGGCCCACGGCCACCACCGGAAACGTGAGCAGCGCCGGGTTCGCAATCAAGGCGTTGGCGAACTGCGCCGTGCCATTGAGCGGAACCGAGGCTGGCGCGACGCCGGACGTGGAAGAAGAAACCACCAGCGTAGCCGCAATGGCGCCAGAGCCGCTGGGCGTAAAAATAACCTGGGCGGTACAACTACTGCCGTTGTTCAGCACGGCCCCGCACGTGTTGGTGCTCGAGGGAATGGAGTACTGGGCTGCACCTGCGCCGGTGAGAGCAAAGCCGATGTTGGCCATCGGCGTGGAGCCCGCGTTCGCAATGGTAAGCGTTTGCGGGGCGCTGGCCACGCCCACATTCTGGTTGGTGAAGGTGAAGCTGGTGGGCGTGACGCTGAAAACCGGCGGCGACACACCGGTCCCGCTCAAAGAGACGGTCTGGGTTTTGAGCGCGTCGGTAATCGTGAGCGTGCCGGTGAACGAGCCCGCCTGCGCAGGAATGAAGACCACGTCGATGGTGCACACCGCGCCGGCCGCCAACTGCGTATTGCAGTTGGGCGTCTCCTCGAACGGCCCGCTGACCGAGATGTTGATGCCTGTGAGAGCCATGCCGCCGATATTGGTGATCGTGGCCGGTTGCGCCGCCGAGGCCTGGCCTTCAGCCGTATCCCCAAAGGCAAGCGAGGTGGTATTGAGAATGTCGGTGGGCGGCGCCAGGGCAGTTCCGGTCAGTTGCACGGTCTGCGTGCCCGATCCGTCGGTGAGCGTAAGCAATCCGGTAAAAGTTCCGGTGGTCGTGGGCGCGAACTCAACCGTAATCGCGCAGTCGGAACCGGCTCCAAGACTGGTTGTGCCGCAGGAGTTGCCGAGGGCGGGAATCTTGAAAGGCGGCGTGACGGTGAGGTTGCTTATGGAAACAGCCGTGCCGCTATTCTGCAC
>CAVXOO010000312.1:0-9347 GCA_963762945.1 uncultured Acidobacteriaceae bacterium
TGCAAAACTACCAGCAGACGACATCAACATTTCTGCAGTGGCTAAAGCCTAGCGCGGCCAATTCGGTACAAGTCTTGCCCGCCCTGGACTGCTCACCGTACGAAAGCCGTTCGCCGCACGCGGAGATTCAGGAACAGCGGGCCGTGGCGCTCTGGCGCATCGCACGAGGCGGCGTCCGCGTGATTTTCACTCCCGTGGCTGCTGCTTTGGGGCGATTTCGCGATAGCTCCTTCTATTCCTCGCTAGCGCTCGAACTCAAGGTGGGTGACGAACTCAACCTGGACGACCTGGTGGAGCACCTGCGAAGCGTCGGCTATGAACCCGGGGAACCGGTCGCGGCCGTCGGTCAGTACTCCGTGCGCGGTGGGATTGTGGACGTCTTCCCGCCCGAGGCGGAATGGCCCTTTCGGCTCGAATTCTTTGGCGACCAACTGGAATCCGTGCGGGAGTTCGACCCGTCATCGCAGCGCTCGCGTAAGCCCGTGCCTCAAGTTTTCATGCTACCGCTCTCCGAGGCACAACGCTCTCCACAATTCTTTGAGCGCCTGGTGCGAGTGCTCCGCACGGCCCGCGCCCTCTACCAGAGCGTAACCAAAAACTCACGCAAGTAGCCAGCCCGCTTGAGCATCGGCTAGTGCTCGGGGTGTGCACCCATGCGCCCCGTACGCCGGCTTTGACTGCAATCGAAAACTCCCTTCTCGAGCCAATTCACCCCGTCGATGCACCGGCCGCTTCACAAAGTGTCCGGGCATATGATGGATTTGTCAGTCCGTTCAGCTATATTTGCCAATGAACTTGAAATGCGCCGTCAGGGCATGGGTTCCGGACGCCGTAATGCGGCCTGAATCCGGCGAGCGGCAAAGATAGCGTAAGCCGGAAGGCAGAGGTGAAAAACCGTGAAACCAGCAACTGGAATTGTTGCAACTTTGATAGGAATGGCAATGGCGTTTTCCGCCCTTGCCCAGGGAGAGACGATGATGTCGATTTGGGGTCATACCGCGGATGGAACTGCCGTCCCGATTTATACGTTGACCGGTGGGCAGATTGAAGTGAGAGTCACGGCATACGGAGCGCACCTGGTGAGCGTCAAAGCCCCGGACCGCGCGGGCAAGATGGCGGACGTTGTAACGGGCTACGACACGTTGCAGGGATATCTCGACGACAAGAAGACCTATATGGGAAGCATCGTTGGGCGCTACGGCAATCGCATTGCGCACGGCAAGTTCACGCTCGATGGAAACACCTACCAGATCCCCCTCAATAACGGTCCCAACGCGCTGCACGGCGGTCCAAAAGGATTCGACGAGTATGTGTGGCAGTCCAAAGAAGTGCCAGGCGGCGTCGAGTTTACGCTGGTGAGCCCCGATGGCGACATGGGATTTCCGGGCAAGCTCACTGCGACCGTGCGCTACACCTTGAAGGGAAATACTCTGCGCATCGACTACACGGAGACGACGGATAAGGCGACCGTGGTGAACCTGACCAATCACGCGTACTTCAATCTGCACGGCGACGACGCCGGCAACATTCTCGACCAGAAGATGGAGATCAACGCCGACCACTTTACGCCGACCGACGCAGGTTTGATTCCAACCGGCGAATTGGCGCCGGTAGCCGGGACGCCGCTGGATTTCCGCAAGCCCGAGGTCATCGGCGCGCGCATCAATGCCGACTCCGAGCCGTTGAAGCTGGCTGGCGGCTACGACCACAACTGGGTTCTGAACGGCAAGTCCGGCGAACTGCATCTGGCGGCGATCGCCAGCGATCCCGTCAGCGGACGCACGCTCACCGTCGAAACCACCGAGCCGGGAGTGCAGTTCTACTCCGGTAACTTCCTGGACGGCACTTACACCGGCCGCCACGGCGTGAAATACGGGAAGCACTCCGGCTTCTGCCTCGAGACGCAGCACTTCCCGGATTCTCCAAACCACCCGGATTTCCCGAGCACGGTCGTAATGCCCGGCGAAACGAGGCACTCGACCACGACGTTTACGTTTGGAGTGGAGAAATAAGTCTTGCGAGACGCTGTTCCGTCCTTTCGCCGAAAACGGCGAAAGGATGGGGCATGCAACTCTTCCATCCGAGCTTGCTCGACGCTGCCTCACCCACCTAAACGCCTTGTCATCCTGAGCGAGCGCAGCGAGTCGAAGGACCTGCGGTTGCTTTTCAGGAGAAAGCAACAGCTATTCCACCTCTTCCTCAAGACATGCTTTCAAGAGATCTGGCGTCATTTCAATAAATCGAGATTTTGGGTCTGTCTTGATCTCAATCTGTAAAAGCGTGTTGTACAAACACTCAAAATCAGTCCAAAGCGTGGCGCAGCCTTCCCGTTTTTCCTGAATCACGCTCCGCCCAGCTATCCAGTACAAATTTGTCCAATGGAAGAAGAACGAATGAGCAATTTCAACGTCTAGAAGACCTCTCCTTACGAAGAGCCCTATTTGCTCGAAAAAGTCAAAGAGGTTTTCCGTTTCGCCGAGACGCAGTTTTTTGAGGGATGCATCAGCCACACGTGAACGGAGCGACCTAAACGAATCCTCGTCGAATTCGCGAACCATCTTTAGCGCAAGATCGGCAGAAACCGACCCAGCAAAGCTCTTTGCCTGCTTTTCCATCCCGCGGTACGTGAAATAGATGCTTGCCAGAGTACCTATCGCAATTACGATCGTTGACCACGCTGTGATCGCCTCAAACATCCCATCCTCCCGCCACAGAGAATACTACCGGTCTGATTATTTCGCATGCGCGCTAAGCTGGTCCAGCGTGCGCTTCAGGTCATCGAGCTTCTGCCCGGCCTCGGCCAGCTTCCCCTCTGAAGTCAGCCGCTGATAGTCGGCAAAGTCGCGGCTGGCCTGCGAGACCAACGAATTCACATCGACCGCAGTTTGCGGCGCGCCGGCGGGCGCAGCCGTGGGTTGCGATTGCGCTGATTCTCCGCCCGTCAGCGACGGTGCCTGCGATCCAAACAGCGATGCCAGTGCGGCTTCGAAGGTCGGCCCATAGGCCAGGCGATCCTGCAAAGCCAGAACCACCAACCGCAATTCCGGCATGGGGCTCTGGTTGGCTTGCAGGTAAATCGGCTCCGCATAGAGCAGCGCCTGCCCGCAGGGAATCACCAGCAGGCTGCCGCGGATCACCTTCGAGCCATTCTGATTCCAGAGCGTGAGCTGCCCGGAGAGCTGCGCATTTTGATCGATACGCGATTCAATCTGCTGCGGCCCGTCGACCAGTCGCGTCTTCGGGAAGTTAAACACCACGGCGGTTCCGTAATGCGCGCCGTCCGAGCGCGCCGCGATCCAGCCGATCATGTTGTTGCGGCTGATGGGCGTGAAGGGCAGGATCTCGACGAACTCCAGGCCGCCCGATTCTCCGGGAAGCGTCATGAGTACGAAGTTCGGTTGCATGGCAACCGAACCCTGGTCACCGCCCTGGCTCGAACCATTTTCGGTCGCCACGCTCCACTGATCTCCGCGGTTATAGAAGACCTCGGGGTTGGTCATGTGATAGAGGCCGTACACATCGGCCTGCAGGCTCAGCAGCGCTTCGGGATAACGCACGTGGGCACGCAGCCACGCGGGCATGGCGGAGGCGTCCTTGAACAGTCCCGGATAGATGCCGCGCCATGCGGCGAGAATGGGATCGGGAGAATCGAAGACATAGAAAGTGACCGTGCCGTCGTAGGCATCCACAACCGCTTTCACGCTGTTGCGAGCGTAATTCACCGATTGTCCGTAGAGATCGGACGCCGCGGAGTAAGGATAGGTGGACGAAGAAGTGTAGGCATCGATGATCCAGGAGAGGCGCCCATCGTCGCCCACCACGATGTAGGGATCGTGGTCGAAGGTGAGGAACGGCGCCAGCGCGGAAACGCGCGTCAGCACGTTGCGCCGCATCAGTAGACGGCTGTCGGCCTTGATGTCGTCGCTGAAGGGCACCTTGGTCAAATCGCCGCGATCGAAGGCCAGCACCACGCGGCGCATAAAACCGCCCATCACAATGCCGCCCGTGCCTTCGTAGGTTGAATAACTGTCGTTCTGCCCCTGAGAGTAATTGAATTCCTGCTGGCCGGTCTTGACGTAGACATCGGTGTCGGTCTTTTCGCCGAAGTAGATTTCGGGGCGCGTCACTTTCAGGCCGGGCACGGTGCTCTGCACCGGCATGTTCGAGAGATAAAGCGTAGGCAGGCCCTCGGCTGAGAATCCATTGACGGGATTCATGGTGATGCCGTAGCCGTGGGTGTAGATCAGCTTGTCGCTGATCCAGTTGCGGCTGGTATCAGGCAGTTTGTCCACATTCAGTTCGCGAGCGGCGAGCATCACCTGCCGTAACGATCCGTTGATCTGGTAGCGATCAATATCGATGCCGGGGAATGCATAGTAGGTGCGAATTTCCTGCAACTGGGTTAACGTAGCCTGGAGCGCGCCCACGTCCCACAGGCGAATGTTTTCAAGCGTCGCCTGATTGTGTTCTGGATCGGCTGCGGCAACCGTGGTTTCAGCGGGGAATTCCTGCTGGGCAAAAAGGTCGAGGCCATAAGCCTGGCGCGTGAGGGCGATGTTGTTCTCGATATAAGGCCGCTCGCGGTCGAGCCGGTTGGGATTAACGATGAAGGTCGATGCGTACCATCCGGCCAAAGCGACGATGACATAACAAACCGCCGCGGGAACGATCGCTCCAATCAGCCAACGCACGCGCGGTTTGATCAGGCCGCCGGCAAAGGCAATCATCGCGCCGACGGCGAGTGCCACGCTGATGAACAACATGCCGAGGATCGTGACGTGTGCGTCCGTCCAGGAGACTCCGGAAAAGATCGCGTGCTGGTCGAAGAGGAGATCGAATCGGCCGACGTATTCGCGAATTGCCAGCGCCACCAACAGAAAGCTCGCGGCGATGGAAATGCCGCGCCAGATCGACGAGCTGGAACCGCGGAATTGACCGCTGCGCAGGCGTCCTCCGGCGGCAGCGATCAGGAAAAGCACTGCGAGTATCGAGACCAGCACGGCCAGCGTAAGCAACCAGCCGGCGATCAGATCCCAAGCCGGCAAAGTAAAGAGATAAAAACCCAGCGGGCGGCCGAAGATGGGATCGGAGGGAGCCGTCGCCGTCGCAGGCGCGTACCAGTAAAGCGCCAGCGTGGACCATTGCGCCTGCATCGCAAATCCGGTCACGATGGAGACGACAAGTGCGGCGATCAGCGCAACGGCACGCAGGACCTTTGTCACGGGAAGTTCGACGGGCCTGCCGGCAAAATAAATCGTGTGCGTGTCCGGCAAATCGTCTGCATGACCGTGGCCGAGAGCCAGAAAGGCTCCGAATAGCACGAGAAAAGTCACCGCCGCAAAGGCTGCGAATGTTCCCCACTGCAGGCTAAATGTTTTCCAAAAGACGGGCGCGTAGCCGAGCGAGCCGAACCATTGCAGATCGACCCAATAGGAGATGGCGGTACGGCTGCCAATAAAAATGATGGCGATGAGAGCAACGAGGAAGTATGCGGCAAAGCGGAAGCGTCGCGGCTTTTGCGGCAGCGGATATTCGATCGTTTCGTGCATAGAGGACCCTCACTCAGGCAATTCATGCTGGCTGAGTCACGCAAGAATTGTACAGCGGTGGAACTCTCCGCCCCGCATTATTCCCAATTGGGTATAATGGAAACGTGCAAGACAATCTCAAGCCGTTGCGCTGGATCGGATCGGCAAAGAAGGATTTGCTGGCCATGCCGGAGGGGGTGCAGCAGGTCTTCGGGTTTGCGCTTTTCCAGGCGCAGATTAGCCACATGCACCTGGCGGCAAAACCGCTGAAGGGGTTCGGCTCGGCCGGAGTTGTAGAGATTGTCGAGGATTTGCGAGGCAATGCATATCGAGCCGTGTATACGGTGTGATTCGCTGGAGCGGTGTATGTCCTGCACTGTTTTGAGAAGAAATCGAAACGCGGGATTGAGACACCGAAGCGTGAGATGGACCTGATCCGTGCACGGCTCAAAGAGGCCAAAGCACAGGCACTGGGGGTTGTGCGATGAACAAGGTAAAAGCAGTGAAGACTGCGTACCAGGAGCTAGGCTTTCGAGATGCCGATGAGATGTTCCTCAAGGCCCAACTGGCAACGAAGATTGCCGAGACGCTGCGCAAGCGGGGATGGAGCCAGCAACAGGCGGCCAAGGCGCTGGGAATGACACAGCCCAAGCTCTCCGGGATGCTGCGCGGGCAATTTCGCGGCATCAGCGAAGTCAAAATGATGGATTGCCTGGTGCGGCTGGGCCGCGGCGTGAAAATCGTTGTTGGGCCTGAGGGCAAAAGGGCTGCGGGGCGCGTAGAAGTGGTGGCAGCGTGAGGCTCCCATCGGCTTTAGGCCGGGATTTCCGCTTGCCCGCCCTCAGATCAGCTCCGAGTGACCGTTGACACTGAGTTCCTTCACGATCTTGCCCACATCCTGCGAGTGGCTGCGGTGCGCGATCAGCAGCGCATCCTCGGTATCGACCACCACCAGATTCTTCACGCCCACCAGCGCCACAAACTTCTTCGGGCTGAAGATGTAGTTATCGTTGGCCTCGATCGAAATGTGCCCGCCGGTATCGGTCACGTTGCCCTCGGCGTCGCCGCGCATGCGCGTCTCCAACTGGTATTCGTAGAGCGAGGCCCATGAGCCGAGATCGTTCCATGTGAACTCCGCCGGAATGCAATAAAGATTGGAAAGATGCTCGCCCTTGGCGGACCTGGGTTCGATCACTGCATAATCGACGGAAATGTTTTCGCACTTGGGATACGCGGCGTGGAAAACCTCGTCGAATTGCGGCGTGCCCCAGGCGGCGGCGATCGATTCCAGCAGCGGAGCCGTTTCAGGCAGGTGCTCGCGGACCGCGTTCGCCAGCGTGCGCGCCGACCAGATGAACATGCCGGAGTTCCAATAGTAGTTGCCCGCGGCCACAAACTCCTCGGCGCGGTTCTGGTTGGGCTTTTCGATAAAGCGGCGCACGTGCAGAGCGGCGTCGTCGCGCGTCAGATCGCCGGTTTCGATGTAGCCGTAACCGGTCTCGGCGCGCGAAGGCTCAATGCCCAGCACCACGATGTTATCGCCGGCCGCCGCCACGGCTATGCCCTTTTGCAATGCCTTCAGAAAGCGCGGCTCGTCGGCAATCACGTGGTCCGAGGGAAAAATTCCCAGCACCGCGTTCGGGTTGTCGCGTTCAATCAGGAAGGCGGCCAGGCCGCAGGCAGGCGCGGTGTTGCGCGCCACCGGCTCCTGCACAATCTGCGCGGAAGGCAGCCCGGGCAACTGGTCGGCGATCTCGTGCGCCAGATACTCGTTGGTGACGATCCAGGTCTTCCCCAGTGTTGTCAGCGGCTGCAGGCGTTCCACGGTTTGCTGAATCATGGAGCGCTCGCCGTCGAGGGCAAGAACCTGCTTGGCGCGCGCGCGCCGGGAACGCGGCCAGAAGCGTGTGCCGCTGCCCCCAGCCAGGATCACAGGACGGAAATCGATATCGTTCGACATTGAAGAAACATCCTACGCGACAAAGACAACGTTTGCACAGGGCTGGAGGAATTAATTTTACCGACCGGCAACCTCACAACGAAGCGCCGCCGAACCCCCTGCTGCGAGCCGCCTCGGCTCCAGCCCACCCGCGCTGATCGATCGGAACAGGAGGGGATGCGTCCGCTCGACCAATTGCCCGCACATTCGACGCGCAATGCCGCCTCTGCCAGTCGTAAGCCGCAGGCCGCCAACCCATCGGCCTCGCTATGAAATGAGGTAAGCTATCAGCAAATGCCAAGCATACGCCAAGGCTCGATCCATCTGACTCGTGTCGCCGGTATCGATTTGTATCTGCATTGGTCGTGGTTCATCGTGGCCGCGATCGAAATCGCCGGCCGAACCGGCCGTTACTCCACCTGGATCTGGAACGTTCTGGAGTACCTGGCGCTCTTCGGCATCGTGCTTCTGCACGAGTTTGGTCACGCCTTCGCCTGTCGCCAGACTGGCGGCACCGCCGACCGGATCATGTTGTGGCCGCTGGGCGGCGTGGCCTTCGTGAATCCTCCGCCCAGACCCGGCGCTACGCTTTGGAGCCTTGCCGCGGGGCCGCTGGTGAATGTTGCGTTGCTCCCTGTCTTTGGCGGGGCATTTGCAATGGCCTCCTCGCTGGGATGGGCGCAGACGCTCCCCGACCTCTATCAGTTCACCTGGACGGTTTTGTGGATCGACGTTGGCCTTTTTGTCTTCAACATTCTGCCCATCTATCCACTGGACGGCGGACAGATCCTCCGCTCGCTCTTGTGGTTTGTGATGGGACGCGCGCGGAGTCTGGCGGTGGCGACGGTGGTGGGCTTTGTGGGCGCGGCTGGATTTGTTGTTCTCGCGCTGTTGCAGCACTCCACCTGGACCTTGTTGATCGCCGGCTTCATGCTGATGAATTGCTGGAGCGGACTGCAGAACGCACGCGCCATGCTGCGCGCCGAGAAGCGGCCGCGGCGGGAGGGATTTGCCTGCCCAAGTTGCGGCGCCAAGCCGCCCCTGGGTGCGTACTGGAAGTGCGCCCGGTGCAGCCAGACCTTCGACACTTTCGCAACCGGAGCAGTTTGCCCGCACTGCGGCGCGCAGTTCCCCAATACCGTGTGCGGTGAATGCCATCGGCCTCATCCGATGAGCGAGTGGAGCGCCAGCGCCTATGCGCGCCAGATCGCTCCCGACGGCAGTCGCGTCTCCGGTTAACCGACAGAGGTCAGATTTCCGCTCCATCTCAAGAGTCCCGGGGTCGTACCGGCAGATGGCAGCCAGCCGAGCGATCCAATATAAATTGTCATCCTGAGCGGAGCGTGTTTGGGGCCCCATGATTGCCACGCAATCATGGGGTAAGCGAAGTCGAAGGATCTGCAGTTGTCTTTGAACCGCCCACATTGCGCTCAAAAGCCGCCATCAGTCCTGCAGGTATATGTCGATACGCCCTAGCGCAGCCCGGTCAGGAACTCGCCCATCCGCCGCGTGCCCTCGTCGATATTCTGCTTGGTCACCGGGTAGGAGATGCGCAGGTGCTCGCCGGTCCCGAAGGCCTCGCCCGGCACCGTCACCACATGCGCCTCGTGCAGCAGTCGCGTGGCCATCTCAGTGGCTGTCTTGATGCCGCCCTTGCCCAGGTAGGCCGAAATGTTGGGATACACGTAGAACGCCCCCTCCGGCTTGGTGCAGGTGATGCCCGGAATCTTCTTGAGCGCCGCCAGCATGTAATCGCGCAAATCGATAAACTCGGCGCGAAACTCCGCCACGCACTCCTGCGAGCTCGAAAGCGCCGCGATCGCCGCCTTCTGCACAATGCTCGTCGCGTTCGACGTGGACTGCGATTGCAGCTTGCTCAG
>CAVXOO010000313.1:0-6679 GCA_963762945.1 uncultured Acidobacteriaceae bacterium
CCGCCAAGAAGGTCAAATTCGACTACGAACTCCAGCCTGACGCGCTCAAAAAGATCATCGAAGAGTACAAGAAGCTGGTCAAGAAGAGACCGGCAAGGACTTCCCGCAGAATCCGTTGGAACAGCTCTTCGCCGCCCGCGACGCCGTCTTCAGGAGCTGGCAAAACGAGCGCGCCAAGACCTATCGCCGCATCAACCACATCGACGACTGGCTCGGTACAGCGGTCAACGTGCAAGCCATGGTCTTCGGCAATCTGGGCGAGAACTCCGGCACCGGCGTCGGCTTCACGCGCAATCCCGCCACCGGCGAGCATGTCTTCTTCGGCGAGTATCTGATGAACGCGCAGGGCGAGGACGTCGTCAGCGGCGTGCGCACCCCGAACCCCATCAGCGAGCTTGAGAAGGCCATGCCCAAGGTCTACGAGCAGTTGAAAGACATCACCCGGCGCATGGAAAAGCACTACCGCGACATGCAGGACTTCGAGTTCACCATCCAGGATGGCAAGCTCTACATGCTGCAAACGCGCAACGGCAAGCGCACCGGCCTGGCCGCGGTTCGCGTCGCCATCGACATGGTGCGCGAAGGCCTCATCACTCAGGAAGAAGCCATTCACCGCGTCGAGCCCAACCAGCTTTACGACTTCCTGGTTCCGCGCCTCGTCGAAAAGGGCGAGAAGATCGAAGTGCTCGCCACCGGTCTGCCGGCTTCGCCCGGCGCGGCGGTCGGCCAAATCGTCTTCACCGCCGAAGAAGCCGTCAAGCAGCATCAGAACGGCGCTTACAAGTCCATCGTTCTGGTTCGCGGCGAAACCACGCCTGAGGACATCGCCGGCATGGAAGTTGCCGACGGCATCCTCACCTCGCGTGGCGGCATGACCTCGCACGCCGCCGTCGTCACCCGCGGCATGGGCAAGTGCTGCGTGGCCGGCGCAGGCGACTGCGTCGTCGACGAAGGCAAAAAAGAACTGCGCGTCAAGGGTAAGACCTACAAGCAGGGCGATTACATCTCGCTCGACGGCACCACCGGCCGCGTTATCGCCGGCAAGCTCAAGACCCTCGAAGCGCAGCCCAACGATCCCGATCTCGTCAAGTTCATGAGCTGGGTCGATCCGGTTCGCCGTCTCCAGGTCTGGGCCAATGCCGATATTCCCCGCGACGCCAAAACCGCACGTGCCTTCGGCGCTCAAGGCATCGGCCTTTGCCGCACCGAGCACATGTTCTTTGCTGAAGACCGCATCGAGCACATGCGCACCATGATTCTGGCCGACAACGAGAAGGATCGCCGCGTAGCGCTCAAGAAGCTTTTGCCCATGCAGCGCTCCGACTTCGCCGGCCTCTTCAAAGCCATGGAGTCGCTCCCCGTCGTCATCCGCTTGCTCGATCCGCCGCTGCACGAGTTCCTGCCCAAGCGCGAGGATTTGCTGGTTCAGATCGCTCGGCTCGAAGAGACCAAACCCAAGTCGCCCAAGCTCAAGGAACTGCGCAAGCTGCTGGCCCGCGTTGAAGAGCTCCACGAGCAGAATCCCATGCTCGGCCTGCGTGGCTGCCGTCTGGGCATCACCTTCCCTGAGATCACCGAGATGCAGGCCCGCGCCATCATCGAGGCCGCGGTCGCAGCCAAGTCCAAGGGCGGCGATCCGCATCCCGAAATCATGATCCCACTTATCGGATCAGTCGAAGAGATGCGCAATCAGGCCGCCATCGTGCGCCGCATGGCCGATGAAGTCTTCGCGGAAAAGGGCGCCAAGGTCAACTACAAGGTCGGTACCATGATCGAGATTCCTCGCGCCGCCTTGACCGCCGATCAGATCGCCGAAGAGGCTGAGTTCTTCAGCTTCGGAACCAACGATCTCACCCAGACCACCTACGGCATCTCGCGCGACGACATCAACAACTTCCTGCCCGCCTATCTCAAGCTCGGCATCTTCAAGCAGGATCCCTTTGCCACCCTCGATCAGGTCGGCGTCGGTCAGCTCATCAAGGGCGCCGTCGCCAAGGGACGCAACACGCGCCCCAACCTGAAAGTCGGCATCTGCGGCGAGCACGGCGGCGATCCAGAGTCCGTCAAGTTCTGCCACAGGATCGGCCTCAACTACGTCTCCTGCTCTCCCTTCCGTCTCCTGACGGCGCGGTTAGCCGCCGCCCAGGCCGTTCTAGAAGAAAAGGGCGCAACCCACACCAACAAGTAACCCTCATCAAAATAGCCCTCCTCCAGGGCCAATCCAAGGGCGCGGCCAATCGGCCGCGCCCTTGGTGTTTCTGTGCGCTCTTTCACGATCAACTCAGCACGAACATGGGTGCCCCACATCTCGTCTTTGAGATGTGGGATAGCACAAACCCCAACCACCCCATCTCAACTCAGCACGATTCTGGGTGCCCCACATCTCGCTCTTGAGATGTGGGAAAGCACGAACCCCAACCATCCCATCTCAACTCAGCACGATCACAGGTGCCCCATCCATTCGCGCTTTTTGCGAATGGGTGGGAAAGCACAAACCCCAACCATCCCATTTCAACTCAGCACGAACATGGGTGCCCCACATCTCGTTCTTGAGATGTGGGATAGCACAAACCCCAACCATCCCATCTCAACTCAGCACGAACATGGGTGCCCCACATCTCGTTCTTGAGATGTGGGAAAGCACGAACCCCAACCATCCCATCTCAACTCAGCACGATCACAGGTGCCCCACATCTCGCTCTTGAGATGTGGGAAAGCACGAACCCCAACCATCCCATCTCAACTCAGCACGATCACAGGTGCCCCATCCATTCGCGCTTTTTGCGAATGGGTGGGAAAGCACAAACCCCAACCATCGGCAAAGCAGACTGTCATCCCGAGCCAACAATCCGCAAAAGAGAATGTCATCCTGAGGCGCAGCCGAAGGATCTGCGGTTGCCTTTCGGACCGCCTCAATCGCCCACGAATCCAAACCATCCCTTCCCAACTCAACACGAACATGGGTGCCCCACATCTCGCTTTTGAGATGTGGGAAAGCACGAACCTCGGCTACCGGCGCTTTAAGCAGCCTTCCCCGATAACAACTGCGAAAGCCGTTGTCATCCTGAGCCCAACAATCTGCAAAAGCGATTGTCATCCTGAGGCGCAGCCGAAGGATCTGCGGTTGCTTTTCGCTCAGCTCGCATCCGAGGAAATCGCGAGGTCTGCCCCGCAGACACGCGATTCGAGCCGCGGCGATTTCAAGTCAACTCGTACGCGTTTCGCCATTCCCGGGTGACCAGGTCCAAGCCCGCCAGATGATCACCGAGGTGCACACAGTTTCGATCGTTGCGAAGAACAAGTACTCAGGAAGAGCCGGCGTCCGGGCGCCAAAAAAAGGCGGAACGAAGGTCAGGACACCGTTGACAAGGGTCAAAATTATACCCGCGACGATATTCGCCAGCCGGTTCGCTCTAAATGGAAGTAGCCGGCACGCCACAATCATGGCCATGGGTATTTCCATCAAGACCGCTGAACCCGCCAGAGCCCATGGTGGGAGATGTGGATGTGCGGCGTCGGCTACATTGAGTGAGCCAACAACATCCCACAGGGCAAGCACGTCCGCATACAGGTAGTTCAATAGCGCGAAGAGCCAGAATAGGGACAACCGCTCCTTTATGTCACGCGTGTCAACCTCCTGCGGAATAGCTACGGTCCCGCGGCAGAATAAGTTCCAGATGCCAACGCCCCATCCAAGCTTGGCTTGGGTGGGATAGCCGGGGTGCCCCACATCTCGTTTCTGAGATGTGGGAAGCACGAACCTCAACCATCCGCAAAGAAGATTGTCATCCCGAGCCAAGAATCCGCAAAAGCAGATTGTCATCCTGAGGCGCAGCCGAAGGATCTGCGGTTGCTCTTCAAAGAATTTCAGACCGAGCACAGGTCAACGTTCAGAAGCTAGCAGCTAGCAGCTGCCCCTTCAAACCCCGCCTCAATCTCCTCCAGCGTCTTGCCCTTTGTCTCCGGCAAAAAGAACGCCGCGGCGATCAAATAAACCACCGTGCAGCCCGCAAACAGGAAAAACATCGACGAGTAACCGTGCCGGCTCACGAAGGGCAGAAAAATCGCGGCCAGCGTCGTCAACACCATCTGGTTAAGCACCAGCGCCACGCTCATGCCATTTGAGCGGATCCGCGTCGGCATCAACTCGCTCAGCGCCAGCCACACTACCACCCCCGGCCCCATGGCAAAAAAAGCAACGTAAAGATAAAGCCCCACCGCCACCAGCCAGCCGTGGCGCGCCTCAGGCACCTGCCCCACCAGCGCCTTTTCGATCTTGAGCGGCGCGGTCTCGGCAGCCTTCAAGTTGGCAAAAGGGTTTTTGAAGATTGCCTCAACCCTGTTCGCCGGCACCGAACTCGAGCGCGTAATCGCAATCGGCCGAGCCGCCGCATCGTCGGAACGCACAAAATTCGTAGCCCCAGTAAAGTCGCCGTAAGAGTAAATAATCGCGAGCGTCGCTCGCCGGCCATCGATCGTACGCCCCACATCGCCCGAAGCGCCCAGCAACCTCGCCGCCTCCGCTCGATCGAAGCGCAGCGTCAACTCCTCGCCCGGCCCCACCATCGCCTGCACGGCATCGCGGCAATCCACGCCGGTCTTTTCCGTCTCCCTGAAGAGCACCCCCACGCTCGCCATGGCCACAATCACGCCGCAGGTGCCCATCACCAGCAGAAACTTCCGCCCCTTGCGATCCACCAGCACCATGCCGATCGCGGTCGCCAGAAAATTCACCACCGTAAAAATCACGTAGCCCCAGTGCGCCATCAAATCGCTCATCCCGCTCCCCAGCAGAATGCCCGTGTTGTACTGGATGATCGAGTTGATGCCCGTCGCTTGATTGCACGCCAGAATCACGCATGCCAGCAAAAATGGAACCACATACTTGCGCCGCAGCAGCGAATCGCGAATCTTTTCCCCATCCGTCGCTGCCGCCGCATGAGCCCTCGCCGCCATCTCTTCCATCTCAAGCGCCGCCTGCTCTCGATTGCGCGAGCGCAGCAGCGCCGCGTAGGCCTGCTCCCTGCGCCCTCGCCGGAACAACCACCGCGGCGACTCCGCCACAAAAAATCCGCCCAGCACAAACAAAAGCCCCGGCGGCAGCGAAGCCCAGAAGATGCTCCGCCACGCATGATTTTCAAACGCGGATAGCATCGCGGCATCGCCCAGCCTCTCCACGGCTGCCACGCGGTAACTGAAAAACATTCCCACCAGCGCCGCCGCCACAATCCCCAGCGTCAGCAGCCATTGAAAAATCGCCGTGCCCTTGCCGCGATCTGCCGCCGGCAAACACTCGGCCAGGTAGAGCGGCGCCACCACGCCAATCAATCCGCCGCTCATGCCCTGCAGCAGGCGGCCGAAAAACAGCACGTCAAATCCCTGCGAAAGTGCGATCACGGGAATGCTCAGCACAAACGCGCACCCGCTCGCAATCATCAGCGGCTTGCGCCCCATCCAGTCGGCCAGCACTCCGGCAAACAACGTCGAGAGCACGCTGCCCAAGAGCACCGCGGCCACAATCACCGAGAGCTCTTGAGCCGTTAGCCCCGAAGTCGCCGCAAGATACGGATACGCGCCGCCAATAATGCCCACGTCGATGCCGTAAAGCAGCCCGCCCAGCCCCGCCACCAGCAGCAAAAACCCGTTGTAGCGGCGGATCGCGGCCAGCCCGGAAGAATCAACCGGCGTCGTTGTCCGCGCTGAGCCCGTGGCGCTCATCTTTTCGATCCACCCCTTTCACTCATCGCTGCGCAGTCACGCCAACACCAATTCCGGAAAGCAAACTCCGGCGATCCCTCAGTCTACAATGGTCGCATCAGGTGCGCCGAAGTTGGTGATGGGCCAGCTTGAAGCCGTTTTGAAAGTGCGCGACTCCACAGGCCGCGGAAGAACTCTCTGATTGGAGCACGAAGTGTCAGGGCACGACTTTAGTCGTGCCATAACCGCAGCAAAATGAGTCGAGGGCTTTAGCCCCTGAGGAAAGTTTCTTTCAAGCTGACTCACCACTTTTTCGCTCGCGCAATCAACCAGAAAGCAGGCCAGTATTGCTCCGATTCCGACTCAACCTCCTCGCGTGCCTTCTGATCCCTATTTCCTATTCCCTGTTCCCCGTCTTTTCCCCCGCGCAAACCCAGGTCAAGCTGCTGCCCGCGCCGCGCCAAGCCAACTTCGGCCAAACCGCCGATCTCCCCGCCAAAGTGCGCCGCTATTGGGATCGGCGGGATCAAACACGCAGACCTTCGCTCGGCCCAGCCGCGCGTGCCGTCAGAGATCGGATCGGACAGTCATTGAGTCGCCCCGAGCCCTCCGCTCGCTTGAAATGAGGCCACCTTCTCGCCACGATAACCTGGCAGAAGATGCGGTCACTTGAGCGGTTGCGAAGACGCTTCACAATGCTCATTTTTTTTTCTTCTTCTTCGTTCAGTTACGTGCTCCTCAGTCGACATCGTCACTCAGATTCTCAATTTCGGGCTCTCATCGCCAATCAAGCGTCAGATCGTCGGACCCAATCTCGCTGCCGACCACGCCCTCGCCGAGCGCATGCTCAATGAGATCCGCTATGTTCCGGGCGCCGCCGACGCGCGCATTCAGCAGCCGTTCAACTATCCGAATTTCACGGTGAACGTTGACCGCACGCGCGCGGCGGCCCGGGCTGACGCAACAAAACATTACCCAGAAT
>CAVXOO010000314.1:0-5177 GCA_963762945.1 uncultured Acidobacteriaceae bacterium
TCTTCGACGACAAAGTCGGCGCCCGCCTGGAGCAGAATCTTGGTGGCGCGATCAAGCTGAATCTTCTTCTCTACCGTGGGAAGCTGCTCCCATTGCTCGCGATCCAGGCCCGCCAGATTGCCGGTTCGCGTGAGTCCGATAGTCCACATGCCCGCATTCGTGCCCTCCTGAATATCAACCACCGTATCGCCGATCTTCACGCAGGCGGACGGAGGGTAGACATTCAGAAGCTCGGCATTTTTCATCAGCATCCACGGCGCTGGCCGCCCGGCGGACACCTCATCCGGGCAAACCGATGCGTCGGGCTTGAATCCCTGTTGCGCGGCCTGCGCCAATACCGGTTCGAGCATGGGGCGGGTGTACCCCGTTGTGCTCCCAATGCGGATGCCGCTGCTTTGCCACTGCCGCACGATTTCGTCAACTCCGGGAATCACCTGCGAATGCTGCGTAATGATCTTCATCTGCAGCGGACCAAACTCCGCAAACAGAGAGTCAACCTCCGATTCGCCGGGCTCCCGTCCGGCTATCGCACTCCACTTTTCGCGCACTTCGGGCAAACTCAGGATCGCGCGTATATGATCGCGCTTGAGCAAGCCCATATCGCGGCGGGCGTCCTCTATGGACAATGTGAGGTCATGCTGGGCGAAAAGCGTCTGCAGCGCAAGCACCGGCGCCATCGATCCGTGGTTGACGGTGGTGCCTGCCCAGTCGAGCATGATGGCCTGCAAGCGCCGTTGATCGGTCATGGTTTCCTCACCGGCGCGGACACGATGCGATAGGTGCAATTAATAATGCGGGATTTCATGAACGCAGTTTAACTTCAATCGCTGGCTGTGGTGCGCGCTGAACGGTTAATCGGCGAACACTGATCGGTTTGGAACCGGGCTCCGATCACGCAAACGCCACCCGCCACGAGAGCAAAGAAGACAAAGAGGTCGAAAAGCTTGGTCCATCCAAAGCGCGACACAAAGATGGTCACAAGGAAGGGAGAGAGGGTCTGGCCGACGGAGCCAATTCCGTTCGCAAATCCGGCCGCGCGCCCGTGCAAATGCCCAGGAACTGCGTCGAGCACCGCCATGGCCGACAGAAGCACATCGGCGCCATAGATAAGGATGCCCATCAAGGAGATCGAGAGCGCCGTGCCAATCCATCCGCTGCCGGCGAGAATGGGATGCAGCAGACACACGAAGGACAGCAGGAAAAACATGCCGGCGGCTAGAGCCATCCGCCGTTCCCCGAACCATCGCTCGACCGCGTAAGCTGCGGCGAGGGGGCCGAGAAAGCCGAGAAGCTCAAAGTAGGAGGCGAAGTGCTCGGCCGATTGCAGTTTGTAACCCAGGCTCGACCTCAGATAGAGAGGCAGCCAGAAGAGCAGGGTATAACGAGTCATTTTGAGAAAGAAGTAGATGAGGGAGATTACCTGAATCCGCCGATTGCCCAGAATTTCGCGCCACGCGAGGGCTTGCGGCTCTCGCCCGGAGGCTTGCGAAGGCTGCGCGCGGGCGCCAGAGAGTGCGGGGGCTGGCGGCAGCGCATTTGGCTCCGCACCGCTCGAGAGGTTTGCCGTTCCCCAATAGAAAAGCAGCGCCGTGACCAGCAGGACCGCCGAAGAAACCAGAAAGGCCGGCTGGAATCCGGGTGGAAATCCGCTCTCGGGGGCAGCGTGCATGTGTACGGAAAGCCACGCGGCTAGCGAGGTCGCAAGGACTCCGCCCAGTATGTAACTCGTGCTCCACCAGCCGAGAACGCGGTCGCGCTCATTGCGCTGGAACCATTCGCCGAGCAATTTAAGAATCGCGGGCCAGCCCAGCCCTTGGCCGAGACCGTTGCCGAGCAGGAGCAGCAATTCCAGGCCGGATGCGAAATGGAAAGCGAGAAGGCTGGTGCACACGATGGAAACGACGGAGCCTAGCAAAGCTGTGCGGCGTGCGCCGAATCTGTCGGCAAGCATGCCGCCGGCAAATTGGCTGATGGCATAGGCGCCGCCAAACGCGATCAGGCTAAAGGCCAGATGCGAGATTCCGGGGCTGGAGTTGGGCTCAATATCCTTGCGGCAAACATAGTAACCGGCGTAGAGAACCCACGCGGAAAGAAAAACCTGCATGCGCGAGACCACGAGAGACTTTCTTTTCGCGCTCACCGGAGTCCATTCACAGCCGTATGCGTCAAGGGCGCGGACTCATGAAAAACCACCGCCTGCGCATTTGCTTTCACTGGAAAAATAATTTGGGTTACGGTCCCCTGTTGAAAGCTGTCGATAAGATCGTTGGGAAAGGTGTCCGGCTGAGACATGGTGTGGATCAGAAGATCGATGGCGCCGTCGTCGGTGCCGTCGATGTGAATGTAGCGCTGGCCGCCATTGGAAACGGTAAGTAAAGCGGCTCGTCCGTAGGGATTCGCATTGGGGTCTCCCGCTTCGCGATCGACAATGCGGCGGCCGGAGTGCGAGCTATCGATGGCGATCCGGTTTTCTTCCGCGAGAGATTGCTCTTCCTGTGCGCGATGACCTTGGGGCTGTTCCCCGGCGAATGGCGGAGATGAGCCGATAAGAATCAGAACATCGTTGGTTCCGGTGGGGAGATCGAGGCTGCGCGTGACAGCGATCCCTGAGTGGAACTGGCCAGCCAGATTGAACAGCGAAGCGGCATTGTCAAGCCGGCCGGAGGGAACTGCATCCTGGACCGCGTCATCCTGGACTGCGCCGGCTGCCGAGGAAGGCACGTAAAGCAGTGCATGGTGGTCCTGAAAAACCGTGTTCCAAAATGTCAGGAATGGATGATCGCGCGTGAGCTGCCAGCGAATGCAGATGATGCAAAGAAAGAGCGCCACCAGCGTTGGAAAAGCTAACAGCGTTAACGAAAGTTCCGGTGCTACGGGCAGCTCCGTGGATAGCTGATGAGTCTCCGTTATGGGGGCGGGTTCGGGATCGGGCGCGGAGCTATTTGAATCGAAGGGCAGATAGAAACGCGGCACATACGAGCCTGCGGGAATCTCCAGCGTGAATTCGGAGTCACTCGCGTTGGCGGAGTAATAGGCGGCCAGGCGCTTGCGCACGTCATTGGCGCGCACCCGCACCCCCGCGTCGGAGCCTGTATCGTAGGAGGTTTCGCGGCCCAGCAACGAGATCCCAATGAGCCGCTCCTTGAGCTCGTCCACATTGCCTTCAAGCGTGCGCTCGACGATGTGGCGCAGGAACTGGCAGCTCTTGGCGCTGGTGCGGAAAGGGCCGCTTTTGGAAATCGCTTCGACGGCCGCCTTCAATTCGAAGGCGTATCGGCAAAGCTCGCCCGGCTTTATCTCGTCTTTCCGCATCGCCGTTCCAGGAATTGATCTTTTGTGAGATCAGTGTAGCGTCGCAACATTACAGTACGATAACTGGAAAACGGCCCGGCTGAACGGTTCAATAAACCGATAAGGGTCTGCCTCTTAACCCGCTAAACGTTTCGCCGATCGCCCGGCGCTGAAATGGTAGTGAGAATGCAATCTTGCCAGGTGAGTGAAACTCGCGCCCCTGACGGGCGGAGAGCGCAGCTACGGGCACCCTCTCTCAGAGTGCACGCCGCCGTTGAGGAAAACCTCTCGGACGTTGCCCAAACGGCTCTGCGCGAATTCCCACCCTGCCGCGGGCCCATCCCAGGCGGTATCAGGCGGGAGCCTTCATGAGTGTATCGATATGAGTGTAACCAGCGGTCAGCGCAAAATCTTTGCAATTACCTGGCTCGCTTACGCGGGTTTCTATCTCTGCCGGAAAAATCTAAGTGTGGCGCTGCCGCTGCTGAACCATGTTTCGGGGCTGCGCAGCATCGACTTGGCAAGTATCGTCGGCGGCTACAGCCTGCTGTATGCTGTTGGCCAATTTGGTTGCGGTCCTCTCTCCGATCGTATCGGCGCCAAACGCGTGGTCGGTGCCGGCTTGCTGCTGGTGGTGGCCAGCAATCTCCTTATGGGTGCGCACGCTTCCTTGATATGGCTGCTGGTGTTCGCATGCCTGAATGGTGCTGGGCAATCGAGCGGCTGGTCGGGCCTGGTGAAGACCATGGCCATTTGGTTCCGTGGCGCAAATCGCGGCATTGTGATGGCTTGGTGGAGCACGAATTACGTTCTCGGCGGATTTCTGGCAACCGCCTTCGCAACCTGGGCGGTGGTGCAGACGTGGCTGCTGCCGGAGTTGGGATGGCGGCGGGCGTTTCTGCTTCCGGCATTGCTGCTGCTGGCGATTACCGCGGTCTTCCTGATCGGCGCCAAAGAGACGCCAGCCGAGGCCGATCTGCCGCCCGAGATCCAGTCGAGCGTGGCCGCAACCCATACCGTGCGCTCCAACTGGAGCGCGCTTGTTGCACTCTTGTCGAAGCCATCGCTTTGGCTATTGAGCATCTCTTACTTCTTCCTGGAGCTGTGCCGCTACGCGCTGATGTTCTGGCTGCCGCTCTACATGGTCAACCGCCTCAGATACGGCTTTCAGACTTCCGGCTATCTATCGTCGCTCTATGAACTCATCGGAATTCTCGGCGCGGTTGCCGCCGGCTATGTCTCCGACCGTTTTTGCCAGTCGCGGCGCGCGCCTGTATCTGCGATCATGCTCTGTGGATTTGGCGTCGTCCTGCTCCTGGAGCCCGCCCTAACGCAGTTTGGATTGATCGGAACGGCATTGGCCATCTCCTGCGCCGGCATCTTTTCTTTCGGTCCGGATACTTTGCTCTCTGGCGCTGCCGCGCAGGACATAGGCGAGCCGAAAGCCGCAGCCACCGCTTCCGGTTTGGTGGACGGCATCGGCCATCTGGGCGCCATCTTCTCCCCGTACGTGGTGGTTTTCGTAAGCGAGCGTTACGGTTGGGACAGTCTCTTCTTTCTACTGGGCGGCGCGGCGTTTCTGGCTGGCGCGGTGTTGATCCCGATCTGGAATCTCAAGCCTTCCAATTCCGTCCCCGTTGCGATGGAAGAGAGTGCCTTGGAACCGGTCGCCTGCGTCGCGGTTGAATAAGCAAAAATCCAAAGGCGACGATCGCCAAGTGAACGCAACCTTGCGAATGGCTCGCTCGGGTCTCAGGCAATCCAGGTGAATTCGGCGGATTCACACCTGCCGGCCGTTGCCCGCTTCCGCAATGCGAAAGTAAACGCGGATCTTAACCATACTGAGAAGCGCCAGACGACTCGCTGCGGCGCCATCCGGGCCACGA
>CAVXOO010000315.1:0-8995 GCA_963762945.1 uncultured Acidobacteriaceae bacterium
TTCGGCCGCAAGGCTGGTCTCGCCTTTCAGATTGTCGATGACGTGCTCGACGTAACCGTGGACTCGGCGCAATTGGGCAAGACCGCGGGCAAGGATCAGGCCACGGAGAAGGCCACTTGGCCGGCCGTCTACGGCATCGAGCAGAGCCGGCGCGACGCTGCGCAACTCATTGACGAGGCCTTCGCCGCGCTCGAGCCCTATGGCAGCCGCGCCGACGGCCTGAAAGCCGTCGCCCGCTTCCTTGTGGACCGCAAAAACTAATTAGTAGCGCCGGTCTCTAGACCGGCTGTAGTGCGGGTCTCCTGACCCGCACCCTGCAACAAGCGCAAGTCGCTCGCCAGGACAAAAGTCCGTCGATGGCGTCAGCGTCCACATTCGCTTGGAGAGTCTTTACCAGGTCCGGAAGTCCGGCCCCTACCTGCTCAGAACCCGGCGTAGCCTCTCGCCTTGCCCCGAGATCTCTTCGACTGCCGCTTGCGCGCGGCCGGCCACGCTCTCGATCGCGCCCAGGTAGCCGGGAAGCGCATTCCAACATCTGCTCACAGCTTCACGCTGGTCGATCATGGCCAGAGCCGCGCCGGAGAGAGCTATCACCAGGCCGGCGCGCCGTTTGCCGGCAACCAGCAGGACTCCGCTCGCCACCAGCGTTCCCGCCGCGAACATGCGCAGCACGCGCCTGGAATCGGCCGTGCTGGCGGGGAGTTCGCTCGCCTCGCGCATCGTCTTCGAAAGCGGAACAACCACCATGACCTCGCCCTCCCCTCTCATCTTCAGCTCAACGACACTAAAACTCAAGCCTGGAGTCTCTCGCCGGCGTCCTCCACTCGGCGAATGAATCGCACTCCGCCACACGGCCCGGCCAAACTCCGCTAGCTCCGCCAATCCCGCTAGCTCCGCTGCTTTTCCGGCCTCTTAATCCAGATCGATCTCGCGCATGGGTTTGACATCGGGCGCATCTTTGGCCTTGCGCAGCGCCTCGGCAAACTTCTTTTCGAGCAAATCCACCTTGTTCTTTTCCGCGTCCACGCTCTGCCTGAAGATCGATTCCGTCCGCTCGCCATGCTCGCGCATAGCCTGGGCCGCGGTTTCCAGGTCCTCGAACATGCGCTTGCGCGGCGCCGGCGTGTGGCTCACCACCAGGCCCATCGCGCCGTCGATCTTCAGCATCGCTCCGCAATCGGGGCAGGCTACTTCAAACGTCTTGTCTTTGTTCTTAGCCATTTCAACTGATATTTTATGCGCTCCCGCCCGCTTTTGGCAGCAGTCTCCGCCGTGCGCAACACACAATGGGTGCCCCAGGTCTCGATTTTGAGACCTGGGAAACCGGCGCCCGCATCATTCAATCGTCACATGCAGAGTGAATTGCTCCTCGTTGGGATCGGGCGCCTCCCACGAGCGCACGTAATGCAGCAGCAAAACGCCCGTCCCGGTAGCCTTGGGCGCAAACTCGAAGACCTGCACGACTGGCCGGCCGAGTTCTGGTTGCGTAGGGCCCGGTTGCGCCGGCTGCGTCTGCGTCTGGCCCGTCAGCTTCAGCAGTGCCGTCGAATCTTTCTTCAAGTACCACATGAATCCGGTAGTGGGATTGGAACTGAGCCGAACCTCCAGCACGTCTCCCATCTTGATCGTGACATTTCCGCCCTTGTCGGCATCGGTTACAACCTTCGTGGCCGCTCGAGCCGCGGCGGGGCAAATGGCCAGCAGGAAGAGGCCGGCGAGAAGAAGCCACGAATGGACGACAGAGTTCCGATGCACTCGCGCAACTTGCATGTCAAAGCGCCTTTCCCGCGGCCGCGCCAGACTTTCCAATCTCGCCGCGCACACCGAAGATAACTCCATTGCGGGCTGGATGCAACCGCTTGCGTCAGGCCGCCGTCCGTGCAGGTGAGCGCCCAATTAAGGCTCCGCGTGAAGAGATGCCGTCTTGTTCCCTTGTTCCCTGTCGGGGTCCCCATCGAGCGATTTTTGCTCGATGGGGTGGCTCGCTCCCTGCTTCTACGCCTTCGGCGTGGCCGCAGTCTTGAAGTTGACCACGTGATAAATCGCCGGCTCTGCTCCCACATTCTTGAACCCATGCAGTTGGTTCGACGCGTTGAAGATCACCGATCCCGGCCCCACGCGAATCCATGTTCCATTCGAGAGCGTCTCCACCGTGCCCTGGCGAATAATAATCAGCTCTTCATTCGGATGCTTGTGCGGCGGATGCGACATCATCCCCGGCTTGAGCGTCGAAATGTGGATCTCGAGGTTTTCGAGCGTCGCCGTCGGCGTGTCGCAAACTTTCCGGACCGATCCGGTGGCGTTGGGCGTATCGACAAGCGAGTTCCAGTCGAAGACCTTCGATCCCATCACGGGCGCAGGATTGGGTGATTGCCCGGCGAGGGCCAACGCGTCGCCAGCGATAGCCGTCGCGGCCAGAGCGGCGAAGAGTTCTCTGCGGTTCATAGTTCTTCCTTATGCCGAATGTCTTGCCGTTAAAATTCGCACCTAAAATGCTGTGTCATCCTGAGCGGAGTCCGCCGCGGCGGACGGAGTCGAAGGATCTGCGGTTGCTTCTAGCAGACCTCTGACTTCCCAAGTTCTGCCATCCAATCCGACTGTCTTCGCGCTCGCGGACCTGGTAACTACAGCGTACGCAAGCCTTCGGCCGCACGCAAATGGCGAAGGTCCGCGTGGCGCGGACCTTCGCTTTGGGATAGGAAGCCTGACTCGCTGACTACTTCTGCGCGGTTTGCAGCGGCTTCTGTCCGCCCGCTGCTGGCGGATTCACGTGCGCGTTCAGGAAGTCCGTCAAATCCTCGACATCCTGCTTTGTGCCCACCATGGGCGGCATAAAGTGGTGATACGGCGAGTCGGACTTGTACTCGTGCAGCATGATGACGAAGCTTTCAATGTTGGCGCGGTCGCGTCCGCCGAGCAGCGTCACCAGCGGCCGGTAACCCTCAAGCGTGTGGCACGATCCGCACTCGCCGCGAAAGATGGCTTCGCCGCGCGAGTAGCTCGAGTTCGCGTCGTAGACCCAGTTCGAGTGAGTCAAATAACCTGTTTGATCGATCTGGATCGCCCTGGGCACCCTCACGCCGTTCGAGTACATCCAGCGGCCGATCACGAAGGGCTTGCGCAGCATCTCGCGCGAGTATTCGCCGGCGGCGGTCGCCGTCAGCGCCAGCATCAGGATGGCCAGCGCGTGCGAGAGATTGAAGTCCACCGGATTGCGGTAGGCGAGATAGTAGGCTACGCCGATGATGGTCGCAGAGGTCATCACGATCACGAGCGCCATGCGCGTGACGATCGAGAAGGTCCCGGTACCCATGGTGTCGATGCCCAGCGTGAGCAGCGCGCGTTGCGACTCGGGAACCATCAGCAGATACCACCAGAACAGGAACGGCATGGCGACGAATGACGGCACCAGCCACTTGACGCTCCACTTGACCAGCGACGATTTGAGTTTGGGCAGTGCTGCGCCATCGATGCGGCTGGCGCTGATAAGCGCCCAGATGCCGGCCAGTGAGGCGCACACGCACGAGCGCAACAGCAGGCTCGGCCAATAAGTGGGATTGAAGAAGGCGTTCCAGAATTTGCTCGCCTCCTGGCCCGTGCCGGCTACCGCCAGCCACGTATCGCCCGGCGTGAGCATGAAGGTAAGAATGCCGTTGATGATGATGAGCGTGCAAACCGACGCGCCAGCGTAGACCCAGCCCACCGTCAGGTGCAGCTTGGCGTCAATCTTGTTCCAGGTGTAGTAGTAGACGACCGCGGTGGTGAGCTCGACGAGGAAAAAAACCCACTCGATGGCCCAGCCGAAGACGAAGTTGTGAATCAACGTGCTGGTGGCTTCAGGGTGCGTCAATCCGATGGCAAACCAGATGCCCACACCGGAGATGGTGCCGAAGACGCCGGTGAGCACAAGGAAAAACTTGGAGTAGCCCACCAACTCTTTGAGCCAGTCCTCGCGAGCAGCAGGGTCTTTCATGCGAAGGGCCTTGCGCTCGGCCAGCGGCAGAAAGAGGCCGCCGCCCACGGCAAATTGCGAGATCATGACGTGGAAGATGGCGATGATGCCAATCACCCAACCCGAGCCGAGATATGGAATGTCCCAAAATGGATAGTTCATTACGTACTCCAGTGGTCGTTAGCGAGTGAACGAGTGAAAAAGTGAATGAGTGAAAAAATGGAAGTGAAAGAGCCAGGAGTCATCACCTAGGAACTATTACTCCTCAAGCTGCTCAACAGTGCAAAAAGCATGTTTTCAACCTCATTCGACATATCTTGGGCAGTTTTCAGCAGATGTCCATCTGCGAACCCGAGGTTGGCGGCCACTTCCAGTTGGGTTTGGAGTTCGCTGTTCGAGCCACGGGCGATGAGCAGAAAACGTCGGAACTCGGGGGCGCTCAATCGACCGTGGCCTTCGGCAATGTTGCTCGGAATCGAGATTGCTGAGCGTCTTAACTGAGAAGTAAGGCCAAAGGCTTCTTCGCGCGGAAAAGCTCGCGTGAGCTGATAGACGGCAGTCGTCAGAGCCATTGACCTATGCCAAACCAGGAGGTCTCGGAACGATTGCTTCGCCGATCTGGACTTGTTCGAGATCAATTCTTATGCTCCTCACTTCACATTCACTCGTTCACTTTTTCACTCTTTCACTTCTTCTCTTACCGAATCGTCCAATACCCAATCACCGTCGTCGCCAACAGCGCGAAAACCGCGAGCAATCCGAAGTAGTGCGCAATGCGCGCGCGCCGGCCCGATTCTTTGGTGTTGTCGTAGAAAGGAATCAGGATCCAGAGCACGATGCCGAGCGAGAAGAGCAAGATGCCGGCAATCTCACCGAGTTCTGCGAATTTTCCCGAGAAAATAAAGCCCAGCAGCTTGAGCATTTCGAAGGGACTCATGAAATACCACTCGGGATGAATGCCCATGGGCGCTGGGGCCAGCGCGTCATATGGTTTACCTAACGCCCAGGGAAAGACCGAGGCCAGAAGCGCCAGGACGTTAAGCGAGACCAGCCACATGGCGATGTCCTTGCGCAGAAAGTTGGGCACGAAGGGCATCGATTTGCGCTCCGCGGCCAGCTTAACTTCTTCGCTCTCCGGCATGGCGTTGCCGTGGCGCTGCACCAGCCAAAGGTGAAACCCCAGCAAGGGAATGAACAGCGCGGGCAGCACCACTACGTGCAGCGCGAAGAAGCGCTGCACCGTGAATTCCGATACGTCGGGGCCGCCGCGCATCATATTCGCGATGGCCGGACCGATATGGGGAATCGCCGCCGGAATCTGCAAACCAACTTTCGTGGCAAAATAACTCAGCTCGTCCATGGGCAGCAGATATCCGGAGAAACCGAAGGCCGCCGCCAGTCCCAGCAGCGCCATGCCGGAAAGCCATCCAAACTCGCGCGGCTTTCGATAGGCCTTCATAAAAAAAACCGAGAACATGTGCACGAGGATGGCGAAGATCATCAGGTTTGCCGACCAGGAGTGCGCGGAGCGGATCAGCCATCCGAAGTGCATCACGAAGGTGATCTGCCGGACCGATTCGTAAGCGTCCGCGCCCGGCCGGTAATACACCAGCAGCAACACGCCGGTGAAACACTGCACCATGAAAAGAAACAGCGTGATGCCGCCCCAGTAGTACCAGAAGGATTGCGCGTGGACCGGGACAGTCTTCTTGCGGGCGAAGGCGGCGATCTCGGAAAGACCCAGCCGCTCGTCCACCCAGTCGTATACGTTGCTTGCGATCGATTTCGTCGTCATCGGTTCTCACCCTTGCGTGGCAGGCTCGCAGATCGTGGCTCGTGAATCGTGAATTGCAAATCGCAAGCCGCCAACTATGCTCGAACTAACGCATTCCGCTGTTCACGGACCACGGTTCACGGTCCACGAACTACGCTCTCGACACCAGGATTCCCGTGTCGCTCACGGCAACCTTGAAAAGCTTGAGCGGCTTGGGCGGCGGCCCGCTTACGTTGGCGCCGGTATACGGGTTATAAACGCCGCCGTGACAAGCGCAATGGATGCGATCCGCCTGCGGCTCGTATTGCACCGTGCAGCCCAGATGCGTGCACACCGCGGTCAACGCAACCCAGCTCTTGTCTGTGTGATGAATCAGCATGGCCGGCGCGGAGCCGAATTTGAACATCAGCACCGATCCCTCGGGCAGCTTCTGCGCATCCTTGAGCGTCACTTCGGTCACAGCCGCGGCGCTTAGCGCCATCTCGCTCGGGCTTGCCAGGTAACGGTACACGGGGTAGGCCAGCAAACCGGCGTAGCCGGCGCCCGCCGCAACGCCCGCGGTAATCAGAAACCAACGGCGCGTTTTGGCATTGCCATTCTCTTCGTTCTCGGGAACGATAAGAGGTGAAATTGCAGTCTCACTCATCGCACTCTCTCTCATTGCAGGTTCTCGCGCGGTCAGGCCGCACCTTCCATGGTTTTCTGGGCGCGCGCCACCACGGACACGAGCCAGCCAATCACGCCCAGGCCGCCGACAAAGAGCGCGAGGAACAATCCCACCACGCCCCAGTTGGTCACGACCGCCCGATCCCACACGTCGTATCCCTTCGACAAGAGCGTCACGTCGCGCACGCCGTCGCGATAGACCGTCAACGTAATCTCGACCAGCACAGCGGTGAGAACGGCTGTCCAGCCCAGCCAGCCGGCGGCGATCTTGCCGAAGCCGGCAATCGCGCCCACCACGACAGCTACCGCAACCAGGGCGATCCAGCCGTAACCGGCAAAGCCCTCGAAGCGATAAAGCGCGTGGTTGGCAACGCCGTGCATCAGGCCGGTCCTCACGGCTTCCGGCTGCACGCTCGCTGCCCACAATCCGGCGGCCAAGTACACAAGCCCGAAGCCGGCAGCCACCTTGCCGCCCACACCGGCAACGAATGTCTTCTCTTCCGCGGTAAACGTGCTGCGTCCCGCCAGATACACCAGCCACAACCCGCCGATGAGCAATCCGCCGGCCAGCATCATGAGCCAACGAGGCTCGAGCGTGGGATCGCCGGTGGGCAGATACGCGCCCATGGCCGATGCGGCATACATGTTGTGCCATGCCTCGGGCCGCAGCATCAGCGTCATATTTGTCGAAAGCATGCGCGCCACGCCCCCGGCGAGCAGCCACGCGACCAGACCGACCCACCAGGCCGATTGCCCGCGCTCGAGGCGCGCCGAGAATTTATAGAGCAGCCAGTAGACCAGGATCAGCGTGGGGACGATCGCGATCCAGTAAACCCCGATCAGCACGCTGCTGGTATAGAGCGCGCGCCCGTAAAGCACCTGCGCAAACAGGAGCGGCGGCACGCCCAAATTGATCACAAACGTCATCACGATCGTGAGCCGCCGCGCCAAAGCCCGCGCGGTGGTGTGGGCATTTGCCGAGGAGCGGAACAGGCTGAGCAGAATCGCCAGCAGCAACCCGCCCAGCAGCATTTCCACAGCCACAAAATGCAGCGACAGCGTGACCACGTGCAGCAACTTCATCAGCCACACGGGAGCCGGCAAAGGAATGGGATCCACTGCGGGATAAGGATTCATGACGAACTGAAAGTTCCTTTCACTTTCTCGCCGAAGGCGGAAGCGGCGCCGCGCGCTGAAGCCACCTCACGGGTCAACACCTGATATGTCCTCTCTGGCCCGACGTTAATTCCAGAATGGTACTGATGGAAGAATCGCGGCCCATTCTGGACCTAGTTGCTCCAATTTTGAAGAGAACGAAGCTAACGTATCGTCGGCGACAACCAGTGGTCTGTGACGAAAGGCACATCAGAATGTGATGGATTCGATTAGGCTCCCGGTTGGTAGCACCGAATATCTCCAGACTTGTATCGCACCACCGCCGTCTCGCATCGAGCGGCGTTTGAGTGCATAAGAAGATTCGATCCGCAGGACGACGCGATGAAGAAACCAAGTTCCTCGATGCAACTGACGCGCGCGGCCGATTACGGCGTGCGCGTGATGATTGAACTGGCGTCCCTCCAGGGAAGCGGACGGATTTCTCTTCCCGAGCTGGCGCGAGCCACGGGAGCGCCACAAAGTTTTCTTTCCAAGGTCCTGCAATCCCTGGCGCGGGCAGGGTTCATCACCTCGCAGCGCGGGCAATCGGGTGGCTTTCACATTACGTCACGCGGCGTCGCGGCGTCGATGTGCGCGGTGATCGAGGCCATCGACGGCGCAATTCTTTTGAATGTCTGCCTCTCCCCCGGCCGGTCCTGCAATCGCAAAGCGCGATGCACCGCGCACCCAGTCTGGGCTTTGGCGCAACGCGCCATGATGGAGGTTCTCTCCAGCGTCAATGTCGCCGGCTTGGCCTCTCAATCCGCCGCGCGTCGCGAAAGCGCGGACCGCGCTTTGAGACTTTCGGCACAATCGACCTGCCGGTGATCGATATCCGCGCCGGTGTGTGAGGGCGCCTGGAGACTCGGGCTGCAATGGCCGCGAAGATCGCAACCCGCAAGCCGCTTAAGAAAGCTAGAGCCTGCTATTGACCTTCGCGCGCGCGAAAGTTAATAGCAAGCTCCGTGCCCAATCGAGAGCCTGCCGTTGTTGAGTCACACCGTTCAGTGTTGAGCAGCCAGAACATTGGACGTCAACCGTCCCGGCCGCACCACCTGCGCCGGCCCACGAGCCGATCGTCCGGCCGCGCCGACGGCGCCGGAATCGCTTTCCGCGCTCACCTTGAATTCGCCCATCAATTGCGTCAGGCCAGAGGCCAGCTTCGAGAGTCTCTCGCAGGCCTCGACCGACCGCCGCGAACTGTCCGCAGTCTGCTCGATAATCTTCGCGATCTCGGTCACGTTCTCGTTCACCGACTGTGTTGCGTACGATTGCTCGGTCGAGGCGCCGGCGATCTGTGTCACCATTTGCTGCACCGACTCGGCGCCCTTGATGATGTTGTCCAGCGATTCGCCCGCCGAGCGTGCGGAATCCACGCCGCCCTGGGCGTGATGCACACCGGACCGCATCGCCAGCAAGCACCTGAACTGAACCAGTAGAGGGCAATA
>CAVXOO010000316.1:0-4258 GCA_963762945.1 uncultured Acidobacteriaceae bacterium
CGTGTCGAACTGAAGCATAAAAGTTCCTCTCAGGAGTGGGATGCGCAGCCACCGCCGCGGCGCGCCGACCAGTAAAGCAGGCCGATGGCGCAGCCGATCAGAACGAAACGCAGGACGAGGAACAGATTTTCGTAACGATGGATGAAACCTTGCTCATGAACGTAAGTGGTAAGAAGAACTGGCCGCGATGCAGAAAACACCGGCTCTGTAAATGCGGCGCGATTTTGGATCGAGTTGACGGTGAGACAGGCACATGGAAGGACTCCTTGAAGTGAAGTTAGTTTCTGAAGCGGAACCAGAGCATGAGGGCAACTTTCGTGGCGCCCATGGCGTAGATCACCCAGATCAGATCCCAGGGCACGCGGTGCTCGACGAGCACGCGGTACTCAAGCAGAACAAAGAGAGTGAGCGTGCCCACGATGGCCGCGGCGCTGGTGGAGCGGCGTTGGTGCTGACAAAACCTCTCGTCGGCAACGTGGTCGAGCATAAGAATGCGGTTGAGGACGGGATGGTTCATGCAGGGTTCTCCAGTTGGAATATCTGATCCGTGGGACAGGAAAAAATCCGGGCGAAGGTGAGCGCAAGCTCCAGCGAGGGCACGTAACGGTCGCGTTCGATCGAGTTGATGCTCTGCCGCGAGACGCCGGCGGCCTGGGCCAGTTGCTCCTGGGTCCAGCCCTTGGCGATACGCAGTTCCTTCACGCGATTGACGATGGTCGGAGGCATGTAAAGTCGGCTTTCCAATTCAGAGTAGCCCGGAACGATTCCAATGTCAAGCCAACTTTCCATTTTTCTTGAAAAAATAGCGCTGCGAGCGGGGGATAGACTATTCCAAAGGGGAAAATCTGCGTGGCACGGCTTTCCGGCGTTCTATCCGCCCTATTTTTAATGGCGTTCGCTCTTCCTTTCGGGACTTGGGCACAGCAGGAGCAGCAGAAACCGCAGCCGGGCGGCGCCAGCGGCGGCCCAGGCGGCGGCCAGCCCGGTGGCCCAACCGGCGGCATGTCCACGGGTGTGGTTGCGGCTCCGGTGTACGACACGGAAAAGCGGCCCATCACCGCCGGCGGATTCGTCAAGAGCGGCCCCATCGTCTTTCAGAATGTGGCCGGGCAAGCCGGCCTCACGAAGTGGCATCACACTGCGGGAACTCCAGAGAAAAAGCTGATTCTCGAAGCCAAGGGGCCGGGCGTCTGCCTGATCGATTACGACAACGACGGCTGGCTCGACATTTATCTTGTGAACGGATCGACCTACGATGCGCTGAGCGGAAAGGCCGCGCCGCCGCATGCCGCGCTCTTCCATAACAATCACGACGGCACCTTCACCGACGTGACGGAAAAGGCCGGCGTGGCTAACGATCGCTGGGGCTACGGCTGTGCGGTCGCGGACTACGACAACGATGGCTGGCCCGATCTCTATGTCACCAATTACGGCAAAAACCGCCTCTATCACAATAATCGCGACGGAACCTTCACCGACGAAGGCGAAGCGGCCGGAGTTAGTCTCGGCACATGGTCTACGGGCGCAACCTTTGGCGACTACGACGGCGATGGACGCCTGGATCTATTCGTGGCCAGTTACGCCCAGATCGATCTCAACAATCCGCCGCTACCCGGATCGAAGGCGGTGAATTATGCGCTCTGCCAGTATCGCGGCGTACAGGTGATGTGCGGCCCGCGCGGTTTGAAAGGCGAGCGCGACCACCTCTTCCACAACAACGGCGACGGCACGTTCACCGACGTGAGCAGCAAGCTCGGCGTCAACAATCCCAACGGATACTACGGGCTGGGCGCGCTCTTTGCCGATGTCAACAACGACGGCAAGCCCGACTTATTAGTGGCCAACGACTCCACGCCTAACTATCTCTACATCAATAAAGGCGACGGCACATTCGAAGATACAAGTTATGAGAGCGGCTATGCCTTGAACTCCGACGGCAGGGAAGTGGCTAACATGGGCATCGCCGCTGGAGATTACGAGAATAACGGGCACTTATCGATCGTGAATACGGATTTTGCCGACGATTACAACGTGCTCTTTCAGAACGACGGGACGGGACTCTTCACCGATGTGAGTTATCAGGCGGGGATTGCCGAGTCTTCCATTCCTTTTGTCGGTTTCGCGGACGGGTTCCTGGATTACGACAACGACGGATGGAAGGATTTACTGGTGATCAACGGTCATGTCTATCCGCAAGTGGACCAGCATCCGGAGTGGGGCCAGAGCTACGCCGAGCGCCCGCTGCTCTATCGCAACCTGGGCAACGGCAAGTTCTCACTCGTCCCCGCCGTCGAAGGCACCGGCCTCTCGGTGGTGACGGTGGGGCGCGGCGCGGCCTTTGGCGACATCTTTAACGACGGCAAAATCGATGTGGTGATCAATAGCATGGACGGCGTTCCCATCCTGCTGCGCAACGTGAACGCAGACCATCATCATTGGGTCGAAGCCAGGCTCGTCGGTGGCACAAAAAGTCCGCGCGATGCCGTGGGCGCGACGGCATATCTCACCGCCAACGGCATGAAGCAGCGCGAAGACGTTTTGAGCGGCGGCAGTTACCTGTCTTCGAGCGACCTGCGTATCCACTTCGGCCTGGGCGACGCAGCGGATGCGGGCACGCTCGAGATTCACTGGCCCTCAGGCGCGAAGGAGACCATCAAACTTCCCGCCGTTGACCGCATCTACACGATTGAAGAAGGCAAGGGCATCACAGGTGCAATGTGCGCGGGCATGCCGTGCGCGGCAGAGGCAAAGAGCAGCTCCGAAAGCGTCACCGCGGCGCCGGCACACTAAGGAGCGAAGCCGGCACGGGCTACCACCTGGGGCAGACGGCGATTTGAGTGGTTTTCTGGTCGTCGAGGTCGGCGGCAACGCCTTCAATGGCGCGCTGAATACTCCAAAGCTTGAAAGGCCCAGCGCCGGCGTAGTTGCTCACCTCAACAGTCTTTCCGGCGCGGGTTACCCGCGTGTTTTCGAATCCCGCATCTGTCACGTTGCGCCAATACTCCGCTTGCAGAGCAAAGAATCCGTTCTTTTCAATCATCCACGCCAACCGCGCGAACTCATCCCAACTGACTGTCCCCTCCTTCACCTCGCAATAAGTAGTCCTGTCGTGCGGGGTGCGATTCCGGCATCGCGTGGTGTACACGATAGCGGACTGGTCCGAGTTTAGGGCAATGCGCTGGCGAGGGCACAGCAGGGCGCTCGCATCCGACTCGTAGTCAATTTTCGAAACCGCCGTCAGAAGTTGCGGCTCCGCAGCGATAGAGAGCGGACCTGAGAGCCAGCGTTGAATGAGGGGTTCCGGCACCGTACCTATGAGGTGATTGCCGTACAAAGAAAGCCATTCAAGACCCGATAGTCGGCCGAACTCGGGAGGAATGGTGCCGGCAAGATTGTTTTCCGATAGTTCGAGCGAAACGACGAACGGCGTAAACCTTTGGGCGTGCGCTGGGTAATCGCAGGACACGCCGTACCACTCGCATTCGGTTCCGGGCGCCCCCAGCCAGCCGGAGTTATGTTTCCACAGCGGACCGCCTGTGGCGTTATACAGTGCTACGAGAGCATCGCGTTCTTCCGCTGGAAGCGGGTTCATTTGCGCTGAACTTTGCCCAAGACTGCAGGGAGCGGCCAGCGCGGCGATGAAGGCCAGTTGGACTGTGCCTTTGGTGAATCGCAAGATGGCGGATGTCATGCGCGAATCGTATCGCCGAGTGGCAGTCGAGTCAACGACACTCTTGGAGAACCGCGGTGAGGAGTTATGGCCTGCAAAGGGTCGCTGCCGTAGACAATTGGTCACGTGGCGAATCGCCGCCAATCCGCAAGCCACGCCAGCGCCCTTCTTTGGCCCAGCCAAATCGATGCGCTATACTCCAGGGGCAGTTGGATTGAGGAGGTTTTACCATGCGTTTGCAGGCGATGACGAAGGTGATAGCTGGCACGGTCTTTACGGCTGCGCTGGCAGCGTACGCGGGGATGGCGATGGATGTCGTGCTGAAACCGGCCGATCTCACAAAGTTGATTCCCGCAACGGTGTTTTACTCCGGGCAGACCGCGCCGGTGCAGATGCGCAACACCGGCGGCGTGAGGTTTGCCGACGGCCATTACGTGCTGGCTGGCTTGGTTGACACCAGCGGTTACTCGAGCGGCGTGGCGGCCAAGTACCAGGGCTGCCTGATCACCGAAGTTCCCCTCACCATCGGCGGACAGCAGTTACCCGCCGGCGCTTATGGCTTCGGCTTCCTCGACGGCGGCAGGTTTC
>CAVXOO010000317.1:0-15537 GCA_963762945.1 uncultured Acidobacteriaceae bacterium
TATTTTTTCGGAGCCGCAGTGGGCGCAGGCTTTGGGATCGTCTTTTGCGCCGGGCTGGGGGACGGTGATTTTGTGGCAGGCGGCGCAGTGCCAGGCGGGAATGCGATGGCCCCACCAGAGCTGGCGCGAGATGCACCAATCGTGAAGATTATTCATCCACTCGAGATAGATTTTTTCGTAATTGTCTGGCGTGAAGCGGATGGGTTTGCTGCCGGTCGAATCGGACTGGACGGCGGCGCGGGCTTTGGCGGCCATCGAATCGCCTCCGCCAATCGGCTCCTTGTTGACGGCGATGAACCACTGCGTGGAGAGGCGCGGCTCGACGACGGTTTTGCAGCGGTCGCAGTGGCCGATGTTGTTGGTGTAATCCTTGATGGCTGCCAGGAGCTGCCGCTCTTCCAGATCTTGGACGATTTTTTTGCGAGCCGCATAGCGATCGAGGCCCGCGTAAGGGCCGCCGTTTTCGTTGATGCGCCCCTGTTCGTCCATGACGTTGATGGAGGGCAGATGATGGCGCTCGCCGAGGGCGAAGTCGTTGGGATCGTGGGCGGGCGTGACTTTTACTGCGCCGGTGCCGAAGTCGCGGCTGACCCAGGGATCGACCACGATGGGGATCTCGCGATTTGTGAGAGGCAGCAAAAGCTTTTTGCCGTGGAGGTGCAGGTAGCGCTCGTCCTCGGGATGAATGGCCACGGCGGTGTCGCCGAGCATGGTTTCGGGGCGGGTGGTGGCTACTGTAATGAACTCGCCGGTTGGATTGCCGCCGTCGCCGAGGACCGGGTACTTGATCTCCCAGAGATGGCCCTTCTGTTCCTGATGGACGACTTCAAGATCGCTGATGGCGGTTTGGCAGCGCGGGCACCAGTTGACGATGTATGCGCCGCGATAGATGAGGCCCTGATGATAGAGGCGGACGAAGGCTTCGCGGACGGCGACGGAGAGGCGCTCGTCCATGGTGAAGTACTCGCGGCTCCAATCGACGGAGACGCCGAGGCGCTTCATCTGCTCGAGGATTGCGCCGCCGTAGTGTTGACGCCACTGCCAGACGCGGGCAACGAATGCCTCGCGGCCGAGCTTTTGGCGCGAAGTGCCTTCTTCGGCGAGTTGGCGCTCGACCATCATCTGCGTGGCGATGCCGGCGTGGTCTGTGCCGGGAACCCAGAGGGCGAGACGGCCTGTCATGCGACGCCAGCGGGTGAGGATGTCCATCTCCGTCTGGTTGAGCATGTGGCCCATGTGCAGACGGCCGGTGACGTTGGGCGGCGGCAACAAGATTGTGAAGGGCTTGCCGCCCGGGCACTGGTTTTGGACGGAGGACTGGCCGTCCAGGCTTTGGTCTTGGACTAGTTTGGTGCCGGGACCAGGAGTCGGGACGGCGAAGAGATTCTCATGGACCCAGTAATTGGCCCAGTGATCTTCAATGGCTGTGGGGTCGTAGGCTTTGGGCAGATCGTGAGGCATTCTGACTCGGGTGGGTCCCAAAAGATTTGCGGAAACCCCCGTGAAAACAGGGGATTTCCATGCGAGGGGACCACGTTCAAGGGTAGCAGATGGAGGGCGCGGGGGATCACGGAGCGATGAGGGGGACGGTGGGGAAGTAGGCGGCGTAATAGCGCGTGTCGCGAGTGAGAAGAGAACATCCCAGCACCGCAGCGTGGGCACCGATAAAGAAGTCGGGAAGCACGTTGTTTTTAATGCCGCCGCGACGGCGGTACTGCTGATAGGCCTTGCCCGCAAGGAAAGCAGCGCGGAGGGGAATACTCAACACTTTCATTTCCAATTCTTCAAGCCGTTTGTCGAGGGTGTAGGGATCCGCATAGGAAACCGAGATCTCCGAGTAGACGATGGGGTTGATTGCCAGTTCGTGGAACAGCGATTGGCGCTGTAACTGGCTGATCGACCATGCGTACCAGACGGGGTCTCGATCCCAGATATCGAGGACGACGTTGGAGTCGACAAGGATCACGGGCGCAGCCCGGGGTCATCCTCGTCGTACCCCCGGATCATTGCCATGTACTCATCGGTGGAGCAACCGAGCTTAATCTCAGCTGCGCCCACGGCTCTTTCGAAGCGGTCGGGACCGCGCTTTATAGTGCGGCCGCATTTGCGGAGGACTGGCTCGCCGTCTTTGTTCAGCTCAAAAACCACCTTCGTGCCTGGCTTGATCTTCATGGCGTCGCGCACGTGCTTGGGAATGGTCACTTGGCCTTTGCTGGTGACGGTGGTTGGCATGAGAGGTGCTCCAAGTATTACTTAGTTTGATGATGGTAATACTTTTGAGGCCGGAATGCAAATGCGAAGGGCCGCCCAGAGGCGGCCCTTGATTGCTCCTAAACTGATGATTTTGTTGGGCTAGAAGGGGTTGACTTTGGCCAGGCCCTTCTTCTTTTTCTTCTTGCTGGAGGACTCGTCGCTCTGGTCGACTTTGGGCTTCTTGGGCTTGCCGTTGGTGGCGGCGGGGGACTGCGGGTTTTCGCCAGGCTTGATGTCGTTGACCTGAACGGGAGCCTCGGAGGGTGCGTCGGCCTGGGGCAAGGCATTGTTGGAGGGAACGATGGACTTGACGACGGCGTTGGGATCGGATTGCGGGGTGTTGCCGGCCGGCGCCGGTGCGGCGCCGTTGGGCGCGCTCACGATTTCGACGCCTACGCCGGTGCCCCCAGCGGGAGGCTGCATCTGCAAGGGCACGGTGGAAGGCTGGTCGCTGCGCGGCGGTTCGTTGGGTCCGGTGGGCGTGACGGCGGCAGCGGGCGCGGCGGGTTTGCCCTGGTTAACGGCCGCGATGAAGAGGGCGCGGTCCTGCCTGGAGACGTCGGGCGCCAGCACGCGCTTGGGGTCGTCGAGGGTGGGCTCGCCGACGTGGACGGCCTCAACCACGGTGGGGCCGCGCTTGACGATGTCGAGCATGGTGTCTGTAAAGTGCAGGGGCTGGCGGCTGCGCTCTTCGGCGTCGCTCTCTGCGATGGCGGCTTCAGTGGGCTCGGGTACGGGGCGGTTCATGGCGACCAGGCGGTCGCGGGCATCCTCGACGTGGGGCGCCATGGGATAGCGGGTGATGACCTTGCTGTAGGCGGCGGCGGCCTTTTCCTCGTAGGCAGCGCTGAGGCGCTCGCGAATGGCGCCGGGCATGTTAGGAATCATCCGGATATTGTGCGCCTGGCCGGCGTAGGCGTCGCCGATGCCGAGCAGGACCTGATCGCTCTTGGAGTAAAGCGGAAAGGTATCGGCCACGGTCTCGAGGCGCGCGATGGCGGCCACATAATTCGAGCGGGTTTCGTAGTAGTCGCCGATCTGGAACTCGCGCTCGGCGAGGACCTCCTGCACATCGCGCAATTTCTGCTTGGCGCGGGGAATGAGCGTGGAGTCCGGGAACATGTTGATCATCTCGCGGTATTCGCGCTCGGCGTTTTGCACGTTGGTAAAGTCGCGGTCGGGCTTCTCCATCTGCTGGTAGTAGATGTCGGCGACTTTCATCTTGGCCTCGGCGGCCTCGGGAGCATTGGGGAAGAAGGTGATGAAGTCCTCGTATTCAGCTTCGGCCTGGGCGAAGGCCGCAGAGCCGCCTTCCTTGAACCAGGTGTCGCCGACGGAGAGCTTGGCGCGCATGCGGTATTCCGACTCGGGATAGGTATTGAGCAGGGTTTGCAGGTCGAGACGGGCGACGTCGAAGCGGCCTTTTCTGAGGGCCACCATGGCTTTGTCGTAGAGTTCCTTGTCGGGCTGCTTGGACTGCACGCCGGCCAGGGGGTTGGCGCTCAGGTCGTAGGCTTTCTTGGCCTTCTTTTGCCTTGTGCGGGCGTTGGCCGCAGCCCCGCCCAGAAACAACACAACCAGCGCAACAACGACAACTTTCAGAGACAACCGGTTCATACCACCTCGTTGGAGGACAGCCCGAGTGAGCCGTCCGTTCGATACATGGGCGCTTTAGTGCGCGTTTCATCAATGGTTCGACTGGCAAGCGGGAATCACTCAGGGGTTAAAACCCCTCAATTCTCCTGCCCTGTTCGGCACAACTGAAGTTGTGCCCTTTCACGAAACCATTTATGGAGCACGTTCTAGTGAATTTTACTCTTTCCCTCCGCAGCGGTGCTTGCGGATGGAAGGATTTCTGCCTGTCGCGCCGCAGCCAGCAGGGCACGCGCATCGTGTTCCGGCTGGCCGGCGCCGAAGACGGCATTGCCGGCGACGAGCAACTCCGCGCCTGCTTGGACGATGGACGCGACGGTATCGTGAGCCACGCCGCCATCGACTTCGATTCTAAATTGCAGGCCCAGCTCCTCGCGCATGGCGGCCAGGCGGCGGATTTTATCGAGCGAGAAGGGGATGAATTGCTGGCCGCCGAAGCCGGGATTGACGCTCATGATGAGGACGTGATGCACCATGGGCAGGATTTCGACGATCAGGTCAACGCGCGTGGCCGGGTTGAGGACGACGCCGGGCCTCATGCCGTGGTGCAGGATGAGTTCGAGGGTGCGGTGCAGGTGGGGACAGGCTTCATAGTGGACGCTGACCCAATCGGCGCCGGCATCGGCGAATGGGGCGATGAAATCGTTGGGGTTCGAGATCATCAGGTGGCAATCGAGAGGCAGCTTGGTGGCCTTGCGCAGGCTCTTGACCACGGGCGGACCGACGGTGATGTTGGGGACGAAGTGGCCGTCCATGACGTCAACGTGGATAGTGGTGCCGCCGCCGCGCTCGGCCGCGGCGATCTGGCCGGCCAGGTGGGCAAAATCCGCGGAAAGGATGGATGGCAGCAGTTCGACCATGGAATTCGTCGCAAACCTCTTGCGGGGACAGTTTATCAGGCGGTGGGGGGCGAGGCGTGGGGTGGTTGGGGCGGCCCCTGAACGGAGGATTTCCATTGATTGGCGGCGACGCGGCCGATGCCGCGGAGGATGGATTTGATGGGCCAGCGGTGGTTGGGGTCGGGGAAGAAGACTTCGCCGGCGCGGCGGGCCTCGGGGCGGTAATACCAGCGCTTGAGGAGGGCGAGATGGCCCTGGCGTATGGTGGCCGAGGGCGTTGCGGCGGGCGTGGAGAGCGAGGCGAGGGCGGATTCGAGGCGGGATTCGAGAAGGGTGCGAGGGATTTTTGCGGGCTGCGCGATTGCCGCTTCATGCGGTGGTGCGACCGTTCCCTCAGGGGCTAAAGCCCTCTCGTTTTGTTGCTCGTTATTGGCACGACTGAAGTCGTGCCCTGACACTTCGTGCGCAGATGGGATTGATTCTGGTACCTGATCCGTGGCGCTTGGTCCCTGTTCCCTATTCCCTGCTCCCTGCTCTTCTGTTCCCTGCCCTTCCGGCACGGGTTCGATGGCCATGGGTTGGGCGAAGAGGGAGGTTGAGCCGGATTGCTCGTTCTGGATTCTCATGCCGAGGGTGGAAAAGGCTGCGGGGCCGCGGAGGCGACCGTTTTCGAAGAGAAAGATTGCGACTTCGCCGGGATTCGCCGAGGCCTGGAGGATGACGGCACGGAGCTGGCTTAACGGGCGAACGATTTCGGCGGCGAGAGCGCGCACCGACTCGACGCGCTCGACCTGGGCGTGAAGGGCGGCGGCGGATTCGAAGGCCAACTCGGCCGAGGCCTGGTCGCGCGCGGCACGGAGGGTGACGAGACGGCTTTCGCCGCGGGTCGCGATGAAGCTTTCGACGGCGGCGGACTCCTCGGCGTAACGCTCATCGGTGCAGCCTTTGTAGCAGGGCGCGAGACACATCTTCATCTCGGAGTAGACGCAGCCGGGAAAGCTGGGGTCGGGATTCAGGTCGAAGGTGCAGCGGCGCAGGAGGAAGAGCTTGAGCATCTCTTCTGAAAAACGCTCGGCGGCGGCACGGGAGGGGAAGGGCCCGTAGGCCCAATCGGCCTGGCGCAGGCTGGGCTTGTGCGTGACGGCAATGCGCGGATAGGGATTGCCGCCGAGAAAACGCACGAAGGCGGGGGCGCGCAGGTGCATTCTTTCGTTTGCCTTGGGACCGAAGATCTCTTGCAAAAGAGAAAACTGCGTAAGCAGAGACTCGAATTCGGAGCCGGTAAGCTGCCACTCGATGCGGCGCACCAGGCCGGCGAGATGCAGACGGCGCGGATGTTTTGCCGAGGGCTGGAGCAGGCGTTCGAGACGGGCACGCAGGTTGGGCGTGCGGCCGATGTACGGCTCGGCGCGTTCGTCGGCGCCCCGCCCCACGGACGGATCTTCGTCCGTGGGGGCTCCTGCAAAATGGAGGGCGAAGACCGCCTGCGACTGCGGCAACTGGGCGAGCGCAGCCCTGGGGTGGGCTGGGTCGAATTCGAGAGCAGACGGCAAAGAGTGGAATCACCTCGTTAGAGATTGCCCAGCCTGGCGTCAAAAACAATAAACGCCGCCAGGATGGGGCACCCCGCGTTCAGAGTGATTGTACGGCGGCTCGGGCGCGAGGAGGGACAAAGGCGCTCGCGCTTCACGGCGGGTCGAGAGAAGACGGGAAGGCGTACAATTCTGATTTCATGGGCGAGCGAAGACATCAGGCGCAGGTGCGGCGCGCGACGGCGAACATTCACGATGTGGCGCGGCGGGCGTGTGTGTCGATCGCGACGGTTTCGCGCGTGGTGAATGGCATTGCCACGGTCGATCCCGAGCTGGCGAAGCGGGTGTGGAAGGCCGTGGACGAGGTGGGCTACGTGCCCAATACGCAGGCGCGGGCGCTGGTTTCGGGGCGCAGCCGCATTCTGGGCCTGATGGTCTCGGAAATTACCAATCCGTTCTTCCCGGAACTGGTGCAGGAGTTCGACGAGCTCGCCGTGGCCGAGGGCTATGAGGTGATGATCGGGTCAACGAACTACGATCCGGCGCGGACGGAGCTGCTGATCCGGCGCATGATCGAGCGCAAGGTGGATGGCGTGGCGGTGATGACCTTCGGCATCGAGGAAGAGCTGGTGGAGAAGCTGGTGAAGCAAGGATTTCCGCTGGTATTTGTGGACGCGGGCCCGGAGCAGGCCAACGTGCGCGTGCTGAAGGTGAATTACGGCGAGGGGATTCGCGAGGCGGTGCGGCACCTGGCTGGACTGGGACACCGGCGGATTGCGTTTATCTCCGGGCCGCTCGGGATGCGCACGGCGGCCACGCGGCGCGACGCATTTGAGAGCGCGATGGCGGAGCTGGGACTGTCGGTTGCGGCCGCGGCGGTGCTCGAAGGCAAGCACACGATGGAGAGCGGCAAGGAAGCGATGGAAAGGCTGCTGAAGGCGCGGGAGCTGCCTACGGCAGTGGTCTGCTCGAACGATATGACGGCTATCGGAGTGCTGCACGCGCTGAACGAAACCACGCACCAGGTTCCCCGAGACATTTCGGTGGTGGGATTCGACGACATTCACCTGGCGCAGTTCATGCTGCCGCCACTGACGACGGTGCAGATGTTGTGCAGAGATTTGGCCACGGCGGCCGTAGAGGCGTTGCGCGCGGGGATCGAGGCGAATCATCCCAAAGCCGCGCAGCGGGAGTGGCCGATCGCGACGCGGCTGGTGGTGCGGCGGTCGACGAGCAGCCCGCGGGGCGCGGTGACGACGGCGGGCAAAGCTGCCGTGCGGCCTGCGCAGGGCGTGAGATAAATCCCGAGAAACAAGCTGGGGACGCCGCAATCTGGCTGCGTGCCGTTTTTATCTCGCGCAGTAGCACGATTTCATAAAATGCGTGACGATGATCACAGGAACTGGCGCGAGCCCTTATATAAGGTGTTTTCATGCGTAGCACAATTATTAGATGCGTAGCACTTGTGCTGCTTGTTTTGCTAGCGGGGCTGATGGCGCTCGCGGGTGAGGCCGCTTCTTCGCCGCAACTGTCGGGAACTGTTGTTGACACCTCTGGCGCGGCGATTGCCGGGGCAGAGGTGCATATTCTGAGCGCGAACGGTACTGTCCAAAGAACGGTACATTCGGACACGAAGGGCGCTTTCCTGTTTATTGGACTCGCGGCAGGCAATTATCGATTGGCCGTCACGAATCCCGGTTTTGAAAGCAAGGAAATCCTGGTCACCATCGGAACCACCGGCGCGCCGGCCGCGCTGCGCATCTCTCTGGTAGTGGGCGCCGTGAGCACCACCGTCAACGTGCAGGGCCGTGCAGATGACCTCGTCGGAGTTGCCGAATCCGGCTCCCAGGGAACGGTGGGCGCAACGGAGATCCAGGATCGCCCGATCCTTCGTTCGGGAGAGGTTTTGGAGACGGTTCCCGGCCTCATCATCACCCAGCACGCCGGCGGCGGAAAAGCCAACCAGTATTTTCTGCGCGGCTTCAATCTCGATCACGGCACAGATATCGCTATTTTCCTCGACGATATGCCGCTTAACTTGCCGTCGCATGCGCACGGCGAGGGTTACTCGGACATGAACACTGTTATCCCGGAGTTTGTGGAGCGGGTGGATTTCGAGAAGGGTCCTTATTACGCGAATGTTGGTAACTTCAGCTCGGCTGCAAATGCCCATTTGGAGTTTTTTAAGACGCTGCCGGATAACTTCTTCAAGGTGGAAGGGGGCACGCATACTTATGGGCGGGCGGTTTTCGGCGCGTCGCAAAAGCTCGGCTCGGGTAACTTGCTGTACGGCGGAGAAGAGTATTACTACGACGGCCCATGGGTGCATCCGGATGGTTTTAACAAGATCAACGGGCTGCTAACTTACAGCCGAGGCGACGATACCAATGGCCTCAGCATCACAGGCCGCGCTTACCACGGAAAGTGGAACTCGAGCGATCAGATCCCGGTAGCTGCGCAATCCCTGGTTGGTTTCTTCGGCACTTTGAACCCGTCGGATGGTGGGCACAGCCAGCGTTATAGCTTGCAGGGGGAATGGCATCGCCAAAGCGCAAATTCCGAGTCGAAGATCTCGGCCTATGTGTTTTATTACGATCTGAATCTGTTTTCTGATTTCACTTACTACCTGAATGACTACCAAAAGGGCGATCAGTTCGACCAGCAGGACAGGCGCTGGGTGGTTGGTTTCGATGCACACCACACGATCTTCAGTACGTGGTATGGCCGCAAAATGTCCAACAGTTTCGGATTCCAGCTCCGCAACGATTGGATCAACAACGGCCTATACCGGTCGGAAAATCGTTCGCGTGCGGCCAAAACCGACTATTCCGCTACCGGCGCAAGCTTCTTGCCCGCCGGGAGTATCAGTGGCCCCGCCTGCGTTACGATCCCCAACTCCAATATCACTCTTGACCTAACTTTGCCCGACGGCACCACCGAAACGACTTCGGTTCCCAACACAACCTGCCCCACTTTGCCCGCGACGACGGAGCGAGATAACTTTACGGACACGATAGGCAGCGCGTATGTGGAAAACAAAATTCAGTGGGCGAGCAAATTTCGCTCGGTCCTGGCCCTGCGCGGCGACGACGAAAAATTTGTCGTCACCAGCCTGGCTTACCCGGCCGATGTGAACGCGGCCAACTCGGGCTCGGCAACGAAGTTTCTTCCGAGCCCCAAAGCAAGTCTGATCTTCGGCCCTTGGGCCAACACTGAGTTCTATCTACAGGGCGGATTCAGTTTTCACTCGAACGACGGGCGCGGCGCGACGCAAACCATAGAACCGGTCTCCCCTGACAATCCCTACCCCGATACGCCTGCAGCGAAGATCCCGCCCCTGGTCCAAACCAAGGGCGGAGAGATCGGCGCGCGCACTACGGCCGTTTCCCACCTGCAGAGCACTGTTTCGCTCTGGTATCTCCGCAGTAATTCCGAACTGATGCAGGATGGCGACACCGGAGGCACGTCTGCTTCGGAACAGTCGAGCAACCGCTATGGGATGGAATGGGCGAACTACTACACGCCAACAGAACATCTGGCTGTAGATTTCGACATTGCCGACTCCAGGGCTCAGTTCACTCAGATTGATCCGGACGACGCGGCGCAGAGCGTGGTCAAGGCGGCTCTGTCGGTCAATGGCACCTCGGATGGCACTGTCAATTGGCAGGAGAGCGGTCCGGGAGGGAAGCTTGTGCCCGAAGCTGTCAAGGTGGTGATTTCATCGGGCGTCGCACTGCACGATTACAAAGGATTTTCGTCGAGTTTGCGCCTGCGTTACTTTGGCCCGCGCCCCTTGACCTCGGACGGACTTTATCAGTCGAGTGAAACTGTGCTGCTTAACGGGGAAGTTAGTTATCAATTCTTCAAGAAATGGCATGTTACAACCGAGTTATTGAATATGCTGAACCGCAAAGATGCCGATATCGACTACGCCTATGTCTACCAGATAACTCCCACAGCCGCGCCGGCATTTGGACGGGTTAACCACCCCACCGAACCGTTTCTGCTGCGATTCGCGTTAGGGCGAAGCTTTTGACAGATGGCGCGGTGATCGGCTCTCAGCAGCTACGGGTCGGTTGCCGCAAATTCCGCGACGGAGGCGGTGGGCGTGCGGATTCCTTCTTGCGCATGCTATCCCACCCTTTCCGCACAAAACGCGGAAAGGATGGGTCACCCGATCGTCAGAAATTCACGGGCCGGATGAATAAGCCAAGAAAATCCTTGACATGGGGAAGGTTCTTGTTCATGGTTCTAGATAGGCTAAGGTCGGCCTTCACGAGAGTCCAGTTCAGCAAAGTTTTGTTCCCCGGATTACGGCCCGGCTAAAGCCGTGCCCTTGTTACAAAGCTCGCTCCGATGAATTTTTGCATGGTCTGCCAGCGTTCTTCCGTCCCCTGTTCCTGATTTCGGCCGATAGCAGACCGGTTCGCGCCTCAATTCTTCCTCTTTTAACGTGCACATTTGTGCCGACTCGATAATCTCAACCCACTGAAGCAGGTGAGCCATGGGCACGACCAATCCCTCGACTACATCGACACGCGCTCTCTACCTCTCCAATTGGGAGAATATGATGGGCGTCTGGAAGGCGGGCAAGCTGACGCAGCTTGACTCGTCAACCCAGGGCCCATGCCTGGGCGAGTTGCATTATCTGGGCGGATCTTTGGCGCGCAGAGGCGTGAATCAGATCGTGGAGTACCAAGGATTTTTCCGCGACGAGACGAATAACATCAAATACAACCAGATGTCGAACTTCGATTGCGAAGGCTGGTACGAGAACGGAGCCAGTAACGCCGGCATTTTGACGACGAATTACCTCGGCTACACCGAGGCCGGCGCCGGCGCGAGCGTCCAGCCCGCGATGAATCTTTCGCGGAGCTATGCCGGGCCGCCCAATCAGCCGTTCTTTGTTGTCGCCTACACGCTGACCAATCCAACTGGAGCGGCGCTCACCTTCAACGTGCTGGACAAGGTGCACCCCAACAACGTGGTGAGCACAGAGACGGTTCACGGCTGGTACGACGCCACGAATAATGCATTGATCGCAGACATGACGGCATCCGGGCAGTTGTTTCTTTTTCTCGGAGCCTTGCAACCGGTCAGTGGCTACCAGGTGGGCAATGAAGCTGACACCTCGGGGGCGAGCCCGAGCGGCGCTGCGTGGTACAGCTTCGATTCGAGCGGAACATTGCAGAATAACGCCAATCTTACTGCCCCCGATCTCGACATGGCGTTCAACTGCCGCGTGACGGTGGCGGCGGGGGGGGCCGAGACGATCTACTTTTACATCGGCGTCTCTGAAACCCAAGCGGACGCCGAGGCGGCGATTACAGCGGCCCGCGCGTCCACCGGCGATGCGTGGTTCGCGACCACTGCCGCCGCATATAACGCATGGCTGACCAACGGAAGCAACGGCAAGCGCGTCAACTTCGACGACACGGGACTGAACACGCTCTTCGATCGCGTGCTGATCATGATCAAGAACGCGCAGAATCCGGTGAGCGGCGCATTCGTCGCGACCACTAATCCTTTTGCGTACGGCTACAAGAATTGGGTGCGAGACAGCGCGATCACAACGATCGCGCTTGACGCGAGCGGACATCATGCGGAGGCGGAGAGCCATCTTCGCTGGCTGGCCAGCCTGCAGGGCAGCGACGGAACGTGGAAGACCACTTACGATATGTGGAGCAGCGCCTATGTGCCTTTCGTCGAGCCCGAGTACGATTCGATTGGCGCATTTATTTATGGAGTGTACCGGCATTACACATTGACGGCCGATACCCAGTTCCTGACCGATCTGTGGCCGAATGTGAAGAGCGCGTCGGACTGGATTCTGAGCAATCTGCAGGCGAATGGGTTTGGGCAGGCCGACTTCAGCATCTGGGAAGAAGAGGCATTGGGTCTGGAGCACAATACCTACACGCAAACCTGGTATGTGATCGGCCTTTATGCCACACAGTGCATGGCGGAGGCTCTGGGCGAGACATCTCTGACGGAGTGGTATGCCGGCGGTCCGGCCTCGATTATGACGGCGATGCAACGGCCGTCGAACTGGTATCCGCCGGGAATGTGGAATCCGCTTTCCTACTACAATCGCGCCGTCAACACGGACGACAGCGTGCAGCCGCTGATCGATTCCTCCTCGGACATTTTGATTGCGCTGGGCGCGGTCAACCATGAGTCGGGCCGGGCATCGGATCACATCTCGACAGTGGTGAACACTCTGACCAAGCAGAGCTACGGGCTCTGCCGGTATCTGGGAGATACGTTCTACTACACGGGCGCGTGGAGCCCCGGAGGCAACGAGGCGCTGGGGCCCGAGCCCTCGTGGCCGCAGATGAGCATGTGGGTGGCGGTTTACGAGATTCTGACGGGCGATCTTGCGACGGCGTTGTTGCGGCTGCAATGGCTGGCAAGCATCACGGGCGCGGGCTACATGCCTTCCGGAGAAGCGGTCTCGAACGTGACGCTGCAGCCGTTGGTCAGCTCAATGTGCGAGCCGCTGACGGCATCTTCGTTTGTTCTTGCGGCGCTGATCTACGAAGGACAGTACGCCGTCGGCATTGTTCCACCGATTTACAACGCCGGAACTTTTAAGAGCATCAACGTGAGCTTTACGGCGGCGAACGACTGGAGCCAGTGGAGCAACGTTCCCTACTTCGTTGGTCCGCAGACCACGCTGGCGCCATCGGCGACTTATCGGATCAAGAGGGTGTATGTTGCGAACGACGGCTCGAATCTCTACCTGCGAGTTGACAGCGCGGCGAATCGGCTCTCCGCATATCAGCAACAGCCGCTCTTCGGGTTGCGCGTCTACAGCCAGGATTTCGCCAATGCAAACGCTACCGGCACGTCGATGGGCATCTCGGGAGAATCGCTGCGCAGGCCGATGGTGTATATGGTGGAGCGGCACAGCGATTCGAATCTCTTCGCACACTGGACCGAGGCGGGCGGCGTATGGACCGAGGATTACAACATTGGCGAGGTGATTGCGCCGCAATGGGATCCGGCGACGGGAAGGATCGAAGCGGTGGTGCCTCTTTCGAGCGTGTCGAGCGGGAGTCCTATCTTCGGCAGTAACTGGACCGAGATCATGATTGTGCTGGCTTACTACGATGCAGGCAGCTCAAGCTGGCGCGACGGCGACAGCCTGCTGTTGCACTATCGATTGAGCACAAGCGACCAGAGCTGGATCTACGGAAACATCGATCAGTAGGCGCCTGCGAGTGCTAGTGCGAGTGTGGGTGTGAGTTAGTGTGAGTGTGAGTGTGAGTGCGAGAGTTCGTGTTCGGCGGTTAGGGAGGGGACGGTCATTACCAGGCGGCCGTGCTGGACGCCTTTGAGACCGATGATGAGGTCGGCGAAATGCTGGACGCGAGCGGCTTTGCCGTGAACGATCAGCACTTCAAGGCAGGAGTCGTGATCGAGATGGGCATGGCTGGTGGAGACGACGAGATCGTGGTGCGCGTGCTGCGCTTCGGTGAGCTTCTCGGTGATGCCGGAGGCGTGATGGTTGTAGATGAGGGTGACGGTGCCGACGACGGTGGCATCGGGCGATTGGGTTCGCTCGCGGACCAAGCGGTCGCGGATGAGATCGCGAAAGGCTTCGGAACGGTTGGTGTATCCGCTCTTCTCGATGGAGCGATCGAAGCGATCGAGGAGATCGGAGTCGAGGGCAATGCCGATTCTGCTTAATTGACCCATGTGCGCACCTGGGCTGAGCGGGGTTAGTCCTGCGCGTTCCCAGCTTCAGTCATACATCCCATCGTAAATCGAAGGCGCAGAATCGGTGATTAACTTTCCCGCGTTCTGCGAAAGTTCATGACACACTCCAGAATAGGCGGGAATCTTATGCCCGCTCAAGCGGGCTGGCGACGCAGGTTTCGATTTCTCTCCCCAGGCTTGCGCCTGGGGCTACCGTCTATCGCCCGCTACGCGGGCTGGCGGCGCGAAGGGTGGGGCACCTGCGGTCATGCGGGGTTGAGAAGGGGTGGTTGAGGTTCGTGCTTTCCCACATCTCAAAAGCGAGATGTGGGGCACCCGGGGTCGTGCGGGTTGAGAAGGGATGATTGAGGTTCGTGGTATCCCACCCATGTTCGTGGGGAGTTGAGAGGAGACGGTTGGAGCCTAGGTTTGCGGAGTGACTAACTGATGGGCGATGGCGAAGAGGGCCAGCTCGAGGCGCGTGGAGACGCCGGTTTTGTCGAAGATGTTGGAGAGGTGGCGCTTGACGGTTTCTTCGCTGAGGGTGAACTGGTGGGCGATGTCGCGATTGGAGCAGCCCTCGACGATGCAGCCGACGACTTCAAGCTCGCGCGGTGTGAGGCCGTAGGTTTTGTGCTGCGGGGTGGCGGCCTGCTGCATCAGGTCGTGCAGGGCGGTGACGAGATTGACCACGCGCTTGCCGCCGATCCAATAATCGCCGCCATGGACGGTGCGGATGGCGGTCTGCAGGTGGTTGGCGAGGGCGTCTTTGTGCACGATGCCGCGCGCGCCGATGTGCAGCGCCTCGATGATTTGCTGCGTGGTGATGGTGGAAGTGAGGAGCAGGATTTTGGCCGTGGAAGGGCCGTTCATGATGGCGCGCATGGCTTCAAGGCCGGGCAGGCGCGGCATGGAGACATCAAGAAGGAGAATATCGGGCTGTTTGTCGAGGGTTTCTGTGATGGCCTCGTCGCCGTCGGTGGCTTCGCCCACAACTTCAAAGCCGTCGATCTCGGTGAGCATGTTGCGCACGCCAACGCGAACGACGGGGTGGTCATCGGCAAGCACGATTCGAATCGGTCTATCCATCTTCTGTATCTGTCTCCGTTCCTGCCGTGCATTGCCAGACACAACAGGTCAGGCAGGCATCTCAGCATCCAGCATATTCTTTAACCTTCGTGCCGCGGTGCGCAAATCGCGCAGTAAAGCTTGCCTGTTATCTAACTGGTTATCCCCGGCGCAGTTAGCCCCAGATTCGAGGAGCGCGCCCAGGCGGGCGGCTTCAAGCGCCCCGGCCATGCCGCAGCCGCCTTTGATGGCGTGGCCGATGCGCCGGACTTCGGCAGAGTCGCCTTTGGCCATGGCGCTCGTGAGCGCGTCGATGCGGCGGCCGAGATCGGCGACGACGGCCTCGTAGACTTTTCGCACCGCAGGCTCGGGCATGAGCTTGCGGAATTGGGCAAGAACCTCGGCGCTGACGACGGGATCGTTCGAATCGAGAAGCGACGGCGTGGACTCCTGAGCAATACGTAACTGAATGGCGTAGCGACAGAACAGAG
>CAVXOO010000318.1:0-5415 GCA_963762945.1 uncultured Acidobacteriaceae bacterium
CCATGACCAGATGACGATGTGTCGGTGTGGCCGGGATGTGCGGGTCTGGAGACCCACACGACAGCCGGTCTGGAGACCGGCGCTACGTTCCGAACTGGCTCAAGTTCATGCGGCAGGAGAGCTAGGGTTCGGGATTGGTGTCGGTGCAGGCGGGTTTGTCGCCGCCTTCGCAGGCTTTGCGATAGAAGGTGAGGGCCTTGGTTTCGTCGAGCTCGACGCCGAGGCCGTTGCGGTAGAGGTAACCGAGACTGCGGCAAGCGGAGAGGTCGCCGCCGTCGCAGGCCTTCTGAAAAAGGTTGGCTGACTGGACCGCGTCGCGCTCCGTGCCCCATCCATATTGATAGGCGTATGCGGTCCAGGTGCAGGCGGCCATGATGCCGCTCGCGCAGGCCTTGCGCTCGTAGCCGAGAGCCTGCGCGTCGTCGCGCGGCGCGCCCTCGCCGGAGTGCAGCAGGACTCCATACGCCAGACACGAGGTCATCTCGCCGCCCTCGCAGGCTTTCAAGAATATCTCTCCCGCCGCGGCATCGTCCTTGGGCGTGCCCAGGCCGTTGCGCACCATGAAGCCGAGCGCGGAGCAACCTTTCAGGTCGCCGGCATCGCAGGCCTTGCGGTAGCCGCCGATGGCGCCGGAGTAGCTGGGCGCGGTGTTCATGCCTTCGCGATCGAGGAAGTCGTACCAGGCGATGTTGGCACAGGCTCTGGGTTCGCCGCCGTCGCAGGCTTGACGCGAAGCCTCGATGGCCCTGGTTTCTTCTTTCCCCGTACCGACGCCGGCGTAGTAAAGAAATCCAAGATTCGAGCAGGCCGCCATGATGCCGCCGTCGCAGGATTTTTGCGTGAGGGCGAAGGTCTGGGTGTCGTCCTTCTTGACGCCTATGCCTGCAAAATACATGTAGCCGAGCTGGCCGCAACTGGGGGCGTTGCCTGCGTTGCAGTTGTCGCGCAGCATGATGGCGGCGGCGGCTTCGTCTTTGGCCACGCCTTGTCCGTACTGGTAGGCGAGCGCGGCGTTGAAGCAGCCATTTTTGTCGCCGCCGGCGCAGGCCTTCTTGTAAAGCGCGAGGGCTTGCGCTTCGTCTTTGGGAATGTTCTTCCCGTTCGCAAGCAAATATCCCTGCGCCGTGCAGGCCTCCATCAAGCCGCCGTCGCAGGCCTTGCCGTAAAAGCGCGCGGCCTCGGATTCGTTCCGGGCCACGCCGTAGCCGCCCTCGAACATATAGCCCATGCCAAGGCAACCGCGCGGCTGGTTACCGTCGCAACCCTTGCGGAAGAGGCCGATGGCCGCGGGCTCGTTTTTGGCTACGCCCTGGCCGTTGGCCATCATGAATCCGAGCTGCACGCAGCCGGCGAGGTTGTCGCCCTTGCAGGCCGTGCGATAGAGATGCACCGCCTCCTCGTCGTCTTTGATGACACCGAATCCCATGCGGTAGAGGTCGCCGGCGTTGTCGCAGCCGATCATCTGTCCGGCGTCGCAGGCTTTGCGATAGAGGCGCGCGGCTTCTTTGAGATTGCGTGGGACGCCGGTGCCGCGCACGTACATGAGCCCGAGGTTGTTGCATCCGTACATGCCGGAGCCGCTCAAGTCGCAGGCCTTGCGGAAGTAGATCGCGGCCTGCGGCATATCGATGGCCATGCCCTTGCCCAACTGGTAGGCCAGACCCAACTGGTTGCAACCCACGGCCGAGCCGCCGTCGCAGGCCTTGTGGAAGAGCGCGACGGCTTGCGCGGGATCGGCCGCCGTGCCTTGCCCGGACTCGAAGATCTGGCCGAGGTCGCTGCAACTATCCATCTCGCCGCCGGTGCAGCCCTTGCGATAAAACGCGAGAGCCTGCGCGGGATCGGCAGCCACGCCGCGGCCGCGCAGATACGTCCAGCCGAGGTTTTCGCAGCCCTTCATGAATCCGCCGTCGCAGGCTTTGGCATAGAACGAACGAGCCTGCGCGTAGTCCTGGGCGACGCCGTGGCCCGCCTCGTAAAGCACGCCCAGCCCGTTGCAGCCGGCCACTTCGCCGCCATCGCAGGCTTTGCCGAAGAGCGTCTTGGCTTGCGCGTAATCCTGGGTGACGCCGTGGCCCTCGAAGTACATGCGGCCCAGACCGAAGCAGCCGCGCAGATTATTTTCGGTGCATGCGTCCTGATAGAGGCGCACCGCGCTCACCAGATCGGGCTCGATGGCCTCGCCGGCCTGATAGATGCTTCCGAGGAGGACGCAGGCGTCGCTGACCTTGGCATCGCAGGCGCGCTGGGCGAGCTTTGTGGCCCGCGAATAATCCGTGCCGCCGCCGAGGCCGGTGCGAAAGCTGCGCGCAGCCTGTTCGCATCCCCAACTGTCGCCGCTGTCGCACAGTTTTAATGCGGCGCTGCGCGCGGCGGGAAAATTCTTGAGCGGATCGTCGTCCTGCCAGTACTGGCGGCCTTGTTTCTTCAGCTTGTCGAGTTCGAGGGCTTCGTATTTGGTCAGCATGACCGACGGGTTCGAGCTGTCGGCGGTTGCGGGCGCCGATCCCGCGCCCATGTGGATGACGAGCTCACCGCCTTCGTCGAGGTCGAAGGAACCGAAGAGCGGCGTTTGCTTTGAGCCGGCGGAGACTGCAACTTCGTGCTGCGCAAATGCGCCCAACTGACTGGAAGTGACGAAGCCTTCGCCGAAGCTGTCGGCCTTGCCCGAGGTGAGGCCCTGAATCATGAGCCCGGTAAAGAGCGAATGATTCTGGAGCGGTCCGGTGTCGGCGGCAAGCTGGTCGCCTTGCGCGCTGGCGATCACCTTGCGGCTGACCTTGACCAGCATGTCCTTCTCGAAGCGGGTATCGGCGCGGCTGGTGGAGAACTTGCTGCCGAGAGCCATGCCGCTGTGGCAACTGTCGAGAATGACCAGGATGTGCGCGGCCGGCAAGGAACTGATGGTGCGCAGCAGCTCTTCGACGTTGAGATAGTCGCTCCAGTGCTCGCTGGCTCCGGGCGCGCGCGCGTCCGCGGGCACAATGAAGCCCACGGAGCGGGTTTCGTCGCCGATTTTGTCGTTGCGGGTGGTGCCGTGGCCGGCAAAAAAGATGACCAGCGAATCTTCGGGCTTCAAACGGCCGCGCAGGTCGTCGTCGATGAGCGAGATGATGGCTTCGCGGGTGGCGGCTTTTTCAGTGAGGGGCTCGACGGCGTACTCGAAGCCGAACTTGCCGGTGAGCAGCTTGGCGAATTCAGTCGCGTCGCTGACGGCGGTGCTGAGGATGGGCCAGTTCTCATAGTGATCGATGCCGATGGCGACTACATATTGATGGCCGCTCTTCTCCGGCGGCTCATCGGCCGCGGGTTGAAAGCCGCGCTGGGCTCCGCCGGCGTCCTGCGCCTGCGCTGTCGCGACGGTGGCGGCCAGCAATGCAACCCAGATCATTCTGCGACAAATCGGCATCGGGGAGTCCTTCCATCGAAGTGGCCGGGGAGGGAAAAACCTTGTGCTCTACAGTATTGACGTTCATTGTAGCCCCTAAGACGAGATGGACAGGGAGAGGCTTTCGACGCGGTCGAGGCCAATGGCATGGAAGAAAAAATCGGGGAAAGCTGCTTGAAGGGGCACGGCTTCAACTATGCCCTTTCAAGACGAGTTGCTTTCGGCGGCCCATCGTATTTGTACGATCGTCCTGGTTGCGGCGTTTGCGTGCCGCATCGAAATCGATTTATCTTGAATCATCCACCGATTTTGGGAGATGGATGCAGGCAGTCCGGGCAAGCGGGCGCGAAGCTGTCTTTGGGGCGGCGATGCGTGTCCGATCCGGCCATGAATGCGCAACATGCGCTTCCCGCGACGATGCGCTGAGCAGTGAGGGAATCCGATGGCGAAGAACCAGGATATTTACGATGCGGTTTTGGACGGCAACGCCAAGAAGGCGCACGCCGCTACGGAAGCAGCGCTGGCCGCGGGCGCCGCGCCGATGGACATCATTCAGGAATCGATGGTTCCGGCGATGGATGAGGTGGGCCGGCTTTTCGAATGTGAAGAATACTTTGTGCCGGAGCTGCTGCTGGCGGGCCGGGCGATGAAGAGCGCCATGGAGCTGCTGAAGCCGCTGCTCTCGGCGGCGGGGCAGAGGATGGCGGTTCGCGTGGTGATTGGCACGGTAAAGGGCGACCTGCACGACATCGGCAAGAACATTGTGGCCTCGATGCTGGAGGGTAGCGGATTCGAAGTGATCGATCTGGGCACCGACGTGTCGCCGGAGAATTTTGTGGCCGCGGTAGAAGAGCGCAAGCCGCAGGTGGTTTGCCTGTCGGCGCTGCTGACGGTGACGATGCCGGCCATGAAGCTGACGATGGACGCGCTGGAGACCGCGGGATTACGCACGCAGGTGAAGGTGCTGATCGGCGGCGCGCCAGTGACGCAGCAATACGCCAACCAAATCGGCGCCGACGGCTACAGCGAGAACGCGAGCGGCGCGGTGGGGCTGGTGAAGAATCTGGTGACGGGAGAAGCCGCCTGAGCGAACGCGCGTACTTTCTCGAGCTTGCCGGGCGCAGCTTGCGCATGCCCATCGGCGCCGACCTGATACTCAACGAGGAACCCGATCCGGAAGCCGCCCGAAACAACGGCGAAGCGCTGGGCCGCGTCATTCAAAAGACGGCGGAGCGCTGGAAGACGCCGCTGGCCGTTCCCTTGATGGACCTGCGGCTGGAGAAGGCGGATCTTCTGGCGCGCAACGGAGTTTCGCCAAAGGACGCAGAGACATTTCACTTCACCGCGCCGCTCGACGAGGCGACGCTCGCGAGTCTTTGCGGAAGCGACGCCGGGACGCGCTGCCCCGGCAGCCTTGCCCGCGACGGAGCACTCGCATATATTGCCGCGATCGCGGAGCTTGTTCCCATCGGCATGGCCATTGGCCCGTTCTCGCTGGTGACGCGCCTGATGGCCGATCCTATTGCTGCCGCCGCGTTGGCCGGCCGCGGGAACTCTCCAGAGGATTCCGAAGAGGTGCATCTGCTGATGCAGTGCCTGGAGATTGCCGAGGCGGCGGCCGCGCGCAGCTTGCGCAGCCAGATGGCCTATGGCGCGCGCGCCATCATGGTCTGCGAGCCCGCGGCCAACACTTCGTTTCTTTCGCCGCGCCAACTGAGAGCGGGATCGAGGATCTTCGAGCGGCTCGTGATGGAGCCGAATCTGCGCCTCAAATCTTTGCTCGAAGAAAGCGGCTGCGATCTGATTTTTCACGACTGCGGCGAACTGATCGACTCCATGGTCGAAGCCTTCGCGCATCGCCTGCATCCCGTCGTGCTAAGCCTGGGCTGCTCGCGCAAGCTGTGGGAAGACGCGCGGCTGACGCCGGCCGACGTGGTTCTCTACGGCAACCTGCCGACCAAGTCGTTCTACTCCGACGGCGCCATGCCGGTTGAGGAAGTTGTGCGGCGAACCGAAGAGCTGCTCGA
>CAVXOO010000319.1:0-5658 GCA_963762945.1 uncultured Acidobacteriaceae bacterium
GACCGAGCGCCGCATCGACAAAGCCAATGCAACGACACCAAACTCGATCCCTAGCGTGGTGAGTCAGAAGCCAACATCACAATAGAAATGTCATCCTGAACGCAGCGAGGTGCGTTCTTTTTAAAGTTGTCATCCTGAGCGCAGTCCGCCTCGGCGGACGAAGTCGAAGGATCTGCGGTTGTTCTTGAGCCGTCCGTAGAGCTGGCAAAACTTGCCATCAGAGCCCTTGCACCTGCAGCAATAATCTCCACCCGGAGCGCGAACTGTCAGGGCACGACCGGGATCCCACACAGCGGGTCGGATATTTCTATCTACAGTCCTTTATAGCTTTTTATGGATCTCTATTCCCTGATCCCTATTCCCTATTCCCTGTTTCCGGCCTAACCCGCCGCGCCAGCGCCCACTTCAGCTCCTCAATCCCCGCGCCCGTCACCGCCGACACCGCGTAAAACTCGAGCTTCCGCCGCTTGGCATAAGCCGTCAGCTTCTTCAGCTTCTCCGGATTCACGGCGTCGATCTTGGTCGCCACCAAAATCGTGGGCTTACTCTCGAGCGGATGCTCCTCGCCAACGCTGAAGTTAGCCAGCTCATTCGAAATCACGCGATAATCTTCCACGGGATCGGGCCGCCCCGACGCATCCGAAACGTCCACCAGGTGCGCCAGCACCCGCGTGCGCTCGATGTGCCGCAAAAACTGCACGCCGAGCCCCGCGCCCAGATGCGCGCCTTCAATCAATCCCGGCATGTCGGCGATCACGAACGATTGCTGATCCGGCTCTTCGCCCACCGTCACCACGCCCAGGTTCGGTTCAAGCGTAGTGAAAGGATAATCGGCAATCTTCGGCCGCGCCGCGCTGATGCGCGAAATCAGCGTCGATTTGCCCGCATTCGGATAGCCCACCAGCCCCACATCGGCCAGCAGTTTCAGCTCCAGGCGAAAATTCCGCTCTTCGCCCGCGCGTCCCAATTCGTGTTCGCGCGGCGCTTGATGCGTGCTGGTGGCAAAGTGCTGGTTGCCGCGCCCGCCGCGTCCGCCCTTGGCAATCACGATGCGCTCGTCCGGCTCCTTGAAGTCGTGCACCAGCTCGCCGGTCTCGGAGTCGAAGAGCGAGGTGCCCACCGGAACCTGAAGCGTAATCGAGCGCCCGTCCTGCCCCGTGCAGTTCGATCCCATGCCGTGCTCGCCGCGCTGCGCCTTGTGCTCGGGATTGAATCGGAAATGAATCAGCGTGTTGTGCCGCTGGCTCGATTCCATCGTCACGTCGCCGCCACGCCCGCCGTCCCCGCCCGACGGCCCCCCGCGCGGCACAAACTTCTCCCGCCGAAAGGCCATGCAGCCATTCCCGCCGTCCCCGGCCTTCACGCGAATTTTAGCTTCGTCAATAAACATGAAAAATCAACAATCGGTGGTCAGTGGCCCGTCGTCGGTAGTGAGCGGTCAGTGGTCGGTGGCGAATAGTCAGCGGTCAGTGGCCAACGGTCAGTGTGGTGAATCGGAGCTTCGCATCACCACGAAATTGTCATCCTGAGCGGAGTCCGCCGCGGCGGACGCAGTCGAAGGATCTGCGGTTGCTTTTCAACGGGTTGTTAACTCACCACACCAGAGCATGTTTCAAAAAGGGTTTCGTGAAAGGGCACGACTTCAGTCGTGCCATAAATGCAAATGAATAAACCCGGGCTTTAGCCCCTGGGGACAGCTTTTTTCAAACTGACCCACTACCTGAAGAGCAGGGACAAAGGCACAAAAGGACCGAGAAAGCCGCGGGCCGCAAGTTGCCATTCGACCGCGAATGCATAACGCTCTTCTCTTCAGTGTATCGGACGGCTGCGCCCGGGCAGAGGCGGACGAGTCGCGCGGCAGGGCAATCGCACGAATGGAAATCGTCAACGAATGAGGTTAAACTTCCACCGCGCCGTAGGCGCAGAGTTTGTTAGCCGCGCGCTTCAGCGTGGGGACAAGGGACAAAAGGAACCTTGAGCCCCGTCGGGGCGGCGCAAAAAGCGCGAAAATCGTCCCCATGTGATCCACACTACTTCTCAGCCGCGCTCGAAAGGCATAGAATCCTTGCCAAACCTCGTCTGCACCCAATAAGGACGGCGAAAGTTGCCCGTCCCTTGCCGGACTCGCCGCGAGAGCGGGCCGGTCGAGCGTTTTTTCGAGCATTCTCCCAGCATCTGCCACGGCAGAATTGGCAATGGCCGAGGCAAGGCGGAACTGGAGAACGCGGTTTGTGCTGGTGGCGCTACTGTTGGGCGTCTGCCAATGGGCGTGTGCGCAAAACCCGCCGGCCAACCAAGCTCCCGATCCCAGTATTGAAATTCAGTCGCAGCCCGCGGGTTCGCTTGCCGGCCGCCTCACCGATCTGCATTCGGCGCCACTGGCAGGCGTTCCCGTAGCCCTGCGCAACAAGCTCACCGGCGCTCGAGTGCATGCGGTGACCGGAAAAAACGGCGCCTTCCGCTTCGCCCAGCTCGACTCCGGCGAATACACGCTCGAGGCCGGCACGCCTCAACTCGGCCACGGCCAGCTTGAAGGCATCTTCGTCGCCGCAGGCGCAGAAGCCCGCCTCCAAGCCGCCATGCGCTTTGAGCCCGCCGCGCCGGAGCTGCTTGAAGCAGCCGCACCCGGCGAAATCCCCACGCCTCCGCGTCCCGCTGCAACCATTCCCGTCGTGGCCTTCGCCAACAATCCGGAGCCCCAGCTTATTCCTCTCGCCGCCTCTCGCCCTTCGCACAACCCCGCCAGCCCGCAAACCCTCGCCTCAATCTCCGCTGCGCCGCTGCCCGCCGAGCTTCGCTCTCCGGACCCACCCACCGAGCCTTCGCTTCTTTTGCCGCGGCCGCCGCTCCAAACTCAATCGCTCCCCGCACTGCCCGAGCTCGCCTTCGCTCTGCCGCGCACGCTCGCCCTTACACCCAGCGCCGCGCCGCTTCATCCCATCAGCTCCGCGGTTGCCAGCGGCTTCAAGGCGGCACTTCTCCTGGCGCAAACGTCATACTCTCCCGTTACCGCCGCCATGCAGAAAACCGACCTGGCCGCCGCGCCCGCAACCACAACCATTACCGCCGCACAATTGCAATCGCTGCCCGTCAGCGGCCGCCGCTGGCAGGAGTTCCTCGCCGGCACGCCCGCCGCAACCGCCCCCACAGACGCCTCTCAACCCTCCTACCGCGGCTCGCTTGAATCGGCCCAGATCTCGATCGACGGCGCCAACACCTCGCTCCGTTTTGGCGTTGCCGCCGGTTCGCCGGCAGGTTCGACATCCCAGGAGCAGACCATCCAGGGCGACAACTCAATCAACCAGTCCATGAGCCAGGCCTGGAACGGCGGACGCGGCTTTGGCGTCAGCGAATCCGCCATCCAGCAGGTAACAGCGGTCGCCGGCAACGTTGAAGCCGAGGACGTGCGCGCCGCCGGCGGAAGCACCAACATTCAAACCGCGCGCGGCGGCGACAAGCTGCACGGCCAGGCTTTTTTATACGATCGCCAGAACATCTGGGGCGCGCAAAATCCCTTCACCCAGCAACTCCAGAACACCGGCACCACAGCCGCGCCCAACTTCGCCACATCGCCCTACACGCCGCCCGATCACGAGACGGTCTGGGGCCTCGGCATGGGCGGCCGCATCCGCCAACACAAGCTCTTCTGGTTCGCCGCGCTCGATAGCTACCACCGCAACGATCCCGGCGTCGCCATGGCCCGCCAGCCCATCTCCACCTACATCGAATCCGACGGCACTCCCCTCTGTCTCGGCCTCTTCTGTCCGCCCAGCAATGCCCAGGCTCAGTTGCTGAGCGCGCAACTCGGCGAAAGCCCGGGCCAGGCCATCGTGGACTACATGGGCGCAAGCTCGACCGCCGCCGCGGGCCTCGAGCAGCTCGCCTCATTGCTCGGTCCCGCGCCGCGCACCGCCGCGCAATGGATGGGCTTCGCGCGCCTCGACTGGCAGGCCACCGAACGCCACCACTTCATGCTTGAAGGCGTCGGCGCGGATTGGAACGCGCCGGGCGGCGGCCTCACGCGCCTGTCGGAAACGTTTGGAAATCACAGCTTCGGCTCCAGCCACTCCAGCCAGCAGTGGCTCCTGGCGCGTTGGGAGGCGTTCCTCACCCCCAACCTGCTCGCCGTCACCCAAATCTCCGCCGGCCGCGCCATCCTCACCGCCCGCCCTGACACGCCCTCGGCATTCGAGCAGGCGTTTTTGCGCGGCAATGCCTATGGCCAGTTGCCCGAGATCGTCGTCGATTCGCGCAACGGATTCACCATCGGCAATCCTTCGCGCTTCGGCCAGGGCAGCTATCCCGACGAGAAGCTCTACCACGGGCAGCAGATGCTCGACTGGGTGCACGGTCGCCTGCTTCTAAAGGCTGGCTTCGAACTCGATCACAACTCCGACGCAACTAGCATGTTGCGCAACCAGACCGGCACCTACCACTACGCGGACGTCGCCAACTTCATCTCCGACGCGCTTTCCTTTGAAAGATACGGCCTCACCGACGCGCTCGATCCCGCCAACCCCCACAATTGCGACGCCACCGGCCGTCCCTGGTACGCCTCCAACGGCCAGCTCATGGGCCTCGGCGCAGTGCCGTGCTACTCGTCCTATTCGCAGATGATGGGCCCCACCAATTGGCACTTGAGCACCAACGACTGGGCCGGTTTCGTCACCGCGCAATGGCAGGCCGGAAAATTCGCCGTCTTCTCCGCCGGCTTGCGCTGGGAACGCGAGCAGTTGCCGCCGCCTCTCGCCAACCTCGACAATCCTCAGCTGCCATTCACGCAAAAACTGCCCAGCCTCGGCAGCAACTGGGGTCCGCGCATCAGCCTCGCCGTCGGAAGCGATAAAGGCCGCTGGCCGCTGCTGCGCTTGGGCTACGGCATGTATTACGGCCGCGTCCTAAACTCCACCATCGAAGCCGCCCTCACCCAAACCGGCTCCGCCAATGGCGATCTCTACGTCTTCCTCCGCCCGCAGGACGATTGCCAGTTCTGCGCGGGTGGCGCGCCGCCGTTTCCGCATGTTCTCGCCGGCCAGCCCCCCAGCTTCGTCAAGCCGGGAGTCGTCGGCTTCGCGCCCAACTTCCGCAATCCCCAGGTGCATCAGGCCGTCGCCTCTCTCGAGCACAGGCTCCCCGGCGGCATCGCCCTCACCGCCAGCGCCATGCTCAGCCTCGGCCGCCGCCTGCCCGTCCCCATTGACACCAACGTCAACAGCAGCATGTCCAGCACCGTCAACGGCGGCATCACCTTCAACGTCTGCGACCAGGCGCCCTACTCCGCCCCCGGCGCAAACTCGAACGGCCAATCATCGAGCACCGGCGGCAAGTGCGCAAACCTCGGCCAGGGTCCCATCAAAGCCGCGCAAATCACCATCCCCTACTTCTACGCCTCCTGGCCAGGAAGTCAGAGCACAGCAGTCTGTCCGTACTACACGCCCACATCAGGCGACATCCTGCTCGGCCGCCTCTGTCCCGACTACCAGGCCATCACGCAAATCACGAGCAAAGCCAACTCCACCTACGAGGCCGCCGTGCTCCGCCTCTCGCGCTACGGTCGCCACGGTCTCAGCTTCCACGCTCACTACACCTACGCCCACGCCGCGGATTGGAATCCCGACGGCGTCACCCTCGCGCCTTCGAGCAACGTGCTCGATAGGA
>CAVXOO010000320.1:0-5227 GCA_963762945.1 uncultured Acidobacteriaceae bacterium
GAACTGGGAATGGCTGCACCGGATGCAACGTCCGCCGCGGCTGTCGGTTCAGGTGGTACTGATCCTCATGCTTACACGGGCAATGACCCGATCAACTTGGTGGATCCGATGGGATTGACAGCGGATGGATCGGATTCAGGAATGAATCCCTATGCAAATGGTCAGAAATCACTTTATCCAAATGCTCAGACATGGCTTCCAACAGCTGGCACATGGTCCACACTACAGACAAATGGGATTAACCTTAGCATCTCTTTTGCTGGATCCCAGTCACAGAATCTTGACCAGGTGCAGACAATAGCAATTGCAACAAATTGCAGTTCATGCTCTTACGCGCAAGTATATGACTCGGTAGCTAACGACAGTTTTTATCCGACTGCCCTAGGGCCGCAGGTTGACAATAACTCCGCATCGCCGATTTACCAAAATCGATTTCAAACTACCCCCGGCATTTCTGCTCTCGGCAGCTTTTACGATAACCCACGAACGTGGGGGCGAGGGAATTGGGCCGCAAATAGCCAAGCTGTGCAATTTACAACATTAGTCGGTACGGCTAATCCATCCACAAATACTTTTACTGTGGTGGGTGGATTTAGTTGGGGATACATGGCAAATTCAAATGGTACTCTCATGATAAGCCCGCCAACTCCAGCCAGTCAGCCAAATATCCAATTTGCAATATGGGTTATGAATCAACAGCGTCCAACATGGAACGTTACGCAATAAGTGAGGTCACATGTTCAATATCCTTGAGCGATTAGTATTCAGGCGCATGTCGAAACTGTTGTATCTCGGTATAGCTATCGCCCTGTTGAGTAGTTGCTGCAAGAAGAATGATATTTGTTGCAATATACTCCGAGCAAAGGCTCAAGTAAATACCGGTATTCGCTTTTACTATTTCGAAAGTGTAAGAGCACAACAGCCTGTTGTATTTGTTTCTGTTAGCGGCAATGATTCCCGGCTTAATACTGCCGTTTGGAGTCAGCAAGGAAGGATCGTGTATGTTTCTATGGATGAAGCATCGCATATTATGCACGCGTTAAGCCGCTTGAATATCTTGTGGCATTATTTATCAAACGTCAGTACCTTTGGAGATGTTCAGAGCCTAACTCCCGTTCAACAGAATGACAATTACAATCGTCAGCAGTAAAGGGACAATCGAGGGGAGCGTTGATCCGCGGAGCGTATGCTCTGTCTTAGCATCTATAGATGGCGCATTTATCTCTCCGCGTGCTCTATGGGAGTCTCAAATGTTTCGTACTGAATACGATTGCCAGGTTCCAGGACTTCAAAGATCCTTGTACAAGGATAGATAGGTTGGTGGTGACCCTCACAGTAGTGCGTATTGGAAGAAATCGAGATGGTCCGATAGAGGCAAACTTAATTCGCACCATCGCTACGACGCCATGAATCGCATGCAGTACGTTTACGAGGGCGGGACGAACAAGCTGCTGGCGCAATACAGTTGGGACGCGCTCTCGCGCACGCAGCAGATTGCCTACGGCGACGGCACCAGCGACGCCTACTCGCAGTACGACGCCGGCGACAACCTCGAAACGCTGACGCAGAACTACGGAACCGGCAGCAGCGCGACCTTCGGCTACAGCTGGTACATGAACCACCAGCGGCAGTCGGCGGAGGTCAGCAACCCGGCTTTCCAGTACGTGCCGCAGGCAAGCACGGTGGACTACGGCCCGGCCGACGCGGACAATGGGCTCACGACGGAGACCGCAAGCGCAGGCAACGCCAACATGAGCTACGACGGCAACCACAACCTGACCTACGACGGCTACAATACGCTCACCTACGACGTGGAGAACCGCGTGATCCAGGCCGAGAACGCCTTGTCGTGCGCAAGCCCGTGCACGTATCTTTACGATCCACTGGGCGAGCGCAAGCAGAAGTCGGTGGCCGGCGTGGCGACCGACTTCGTGCTGGCCGGGGGCGAGGAGATCGCCGACCGCCCCATCCATTCCAAAGCCTCATCGTGAAAAGGGCGGGAGGCCGCGCAAATTTCTTCCCCAGGCTTTGCCGATAATTTCCCCGCCTTGCCGCACAATCGATTCATGGCACGACTCCGCCCTCCGAGCCTCCAAAACCCCAGCCGGGAAATGAATTAAAGAAATTGTTTTCCATACCCCCCTGGGGTATAAAAATAGCTAATAACTCATTTGTTTTCAGCATAACTTCCCCGAAAAAGTCGTAAATCGTCGTACGATTTCGTACATTTTGGTAGCCAAGCGGGTCGATTCCAGGCATTTTCAGCGCATCCTCCGCGAGCTTCCGCCCTTAGCGCCACGGAAATGAAGACACCGCGCGTCCCACATCTCGAAGTCGAGGACCAACCCACGACGCGCCGCTAGGCTGCAACGCCGCTGCCAGCCACGCAATGAAAAAGGCCCCGATGCCGAAGCATCAGGGCTTTTTCCTACTCCCTACTGGCTACTCCCTACTCCCTGCCTCACTCCCACCGCCGCATGATGAGCGTGGCGTTGATGCCGCCGAACCCAAACGAATTCGAGAGAGCGATGTCGAACTTGTGCGCAATCGCCTGATTGGGCACGTAGTCGAGGTGGCACTCGGGGTCGGGGTTCTCGAGATTAATCGTCGGCGGAAGCAACTGGTTGACCAGCGCCAGCACGGTGATGCCGGCTTCGAGTCCGCCGGCGCCGCCCAGCAGGTGGCCCGTCATCGATTTCGTCCCGCTGATTTTGAGTTTGTGGCTCAGCGCGTGCTCGCCAAAGACCTTCTCAATCGCGAGCGACTCGTTGCCGTCCCCGGCCGGAGTTGACGTAGCGTGCGCGTTGATGTAGCCCACCTCTTCAGGTGCGATTCCCGCATCCTTGAGCGCGGCCCGCATGCTGCGTTGCGCGCCCGCGCCCTCCGGAGCGATGCCGGTCATGTGATAGGCATCGGCGCTCATGCCGTAGCCGATCACCTCGGCAAGAATCTTTGCGCCGCGCGCCTTGGCAAACTCCAGCTCCTCGAGAATCAGGATGCCGGCGCCCTCGCCGATGACAAATCCATCTCTATCTTTGTCGAATGGACGGCTGGCGCGGGTGGGCTCGTCGTTGCGCGTAGAAAGCGCGCGCATGGCGGCAAATCCGCCCACGGCCATGGACGTAACCGCGGCTTCGCTACCGCCGGCAATCATCACATCCGCATCGCCGTGCAGAATCATGCGCACCGAGTCGCCAATAGCGTTGGCGCTGGTGGCGCAGGCCGTGGCCGTGGCCGAGATAGGACCGCGCGCGCCGTAGCGAATGCTGATCTGCCCCGCCGCCATGTTCACAATCGCCGCGGGAATAAAGAAGGGCGACATCTTGCGCGGCCCGCCCTGCAGCAGATTGTTGTGTTCGCGCTCGATGACTTCGAAGCCGCCGATGCCGGAGCCGATGAAGACGCCCACGCGGTCGGCGTTGGCGTCGTCGATGGCGAGGCCCGACTGCCCCATCGCCTCCTGAACCGCGGCAAAGGCATAGTGGATGAAGCGCCCCATCTTGCGCGCTTCCTTCTTGTCCACAAACTGCAGCGGGTCGAAGTTCTTCACTTCCGCGGCAAAGGTCACCGGAAAGCCCGAAGCGTCGAAGCCTGTGATGGGCCCCATGCCGCTTTGGCCGGCCATGATCTGCCGCCACACTTCGGAAGCAGTGTTGCCCACCCCGCAGAGCAGTCCCACTCCGGTGACGACAACTCTGCGCGCCGTTCCTGGGGACGTTGACTCAGTCGCTCCCTGGCTCAATGGCTACTTGCCGCCTTTCGCGTTCTTGTCGATATAGTCGATCGCGTCCTTGACGGTCTTGATCTTCTCCGCGTCCTCGTCGGGAATCTCCATGTCGAAGGCTTCCTCGAACTGCATCACCAGTTCGACCACGTCCAGCGAGTCCGCGCCCAGGTCTTCCTGAAAGCTGGCGCCGGGGGTCACTTCGGCTTCGTCCACCTGCAACTGCTCGACGATGATTTGTTTGACTTTTTCTTCAACGGCCATGCGTGCTTCTCCTCGTGAAATTAGAAACTCAAGAAAACTTTTCCGGGACTGGAACTGCTCTCCTGCCCCGCGTGCCTAACATACCGGCCCGCGGTGGGGGATGACAACCACCGCGCCAACAAAAATCTGCGCTGTCCCCGAAACTTCAAGTCTACCGGGCGAGCCGGGGGGTGTAAAGGCGTGGAAAAACAGGGACCAAGGGACCAAGGGAACGAGGGAACGAGAAAGCGGGGGAGCAAGGGAGCGAGGGAGCGAGGGAGCAAGAATGCACGAGACAGATGCAGGCCGAAAGACGGGCATTGCACAGGTCAAGGGCGTATATTCTGCGAAGAGGACGAGTGAAAGCATGACGCAGCTTTTGATGGTTGGAGCGATTGCGGCGGTGGCGGGAATCCTCGTGGGATATTGGCTGCGAAGCGCATTGGCCAAAGCACAAAACGCCGCGTTTGAAGCTCTGGCCGCGGAGCGTGAGAAACGGCGACCAGCTTGCGCCAGGAGTTGCAAGGGAAGTCGGAGTCCGAACGCAATTTGGCCGCGCGCGTGAGCGGGCTTGAGGCCGAGTTGCGCAGTCAGCGCCAGAATCTCCAGGAAAAACTGGCGCTGCTCGAGACGGCGAAGAAGGCTCTCGCCGATCAGTTTCAGGCTCTCGCGGGAGAGATTCTGGACCAGAAATCGAAGAGCTTCTCCGAAGGCAGCCAGAAGGAGATCGGAAGCCTTCTTGGTCCGCTGAAAACGCAGATTGAAGACTTCAGAAAAAAGGTGGAGGAGGCGCAGACCGATTCGAAAACGGGCGTCGCTGAGCTGAGCTGCCGCCAGACGACAAAATCGCCAAAATCCGCGCCGGCCACAAACCGCTGCGGGACCCCAGATTGCCGTCCTCGAAGACAACGGTTTCCCCATCGGGCACGCGAAACCGCCAATTGAAATTGCCCGGCTCCTCGATCCCGCCCACCAAAACCTCTTCGCTCCACGATGCAACAGCGGAACCGGGCCGGCAAGTTCCCGGATAAACCGGCTCATCGTCCAGCGGCTCCATCTATTCGATTCCCATTGCTTCGACACCTGACCCTCCGTTGCCGGACTCCGCATTGCCTCGCGCGTTGTTCGTGGCGGCTTGAGAGCCTTCGTGCGGCGCGCTGAGCGCAGCCTCCAAATCCCGGCGCGAGCAGCGGCAGGGATACAGAAACCCGCCCCGCAGCAGCCTGCGCCACGCCTCCAGATAGAACGCGCGCCTTGCAC
>CAVXOO010000321.1:0-4548 GCA_963762945.1 uncultured Acidobacteriaceae bacterium
AACGCCTTCTCGCCTTCCTTGCCAATCATCCGGCCGAAGCCGGTTCCCGGCATGTAGACAAACACCAGGTCGCTGACATCGAGCAGCGAGTTCGGATTGTCAACCATGGTATAGGGCGCGGCGGGCAGGTGCGTATCGCCGGCCGTCACCACGTGCTTCGGCCCCGACGATCCCATGTGCAGCCACACTGTCGAGCTGCCCGGACCGCCGTTAAAGAAGAAGGTGACGGGGCGATCCTCGGCTCTCGCATCCTTCTTGAAGTACGCCACGTAAAACATGCGCGCTACTGGCGGCGCATCCTTGGCCTTGTCCGGTTCCTCGATCGCCAATTGGCTTCCCGGCTGCGGTTTTCCATCCGCTGCCAACTGTCCGTCCTGTTCGTCGGTCGAGCCCACGGTGATGGTCCCGGCGATCGCGGTGTAGACAATGTGCTGGCCGCCTACATCGATCGCGCCCTGAGTCGTCGAGTCGGCTGGAGGCGGGGCTTCCGCGGGTTTATCCGTAGCGGCGGGCGTCGCCGCCGGTTTAGCGTCCTCTGCGTGAGTTGAAACAAGGCAAAGGAGCGATGCCGCTGCCATGAGGAGGGCAAACCGCCTACTGAAAAGATTCATGATTCATTCTCCGGGAAAGGGAAATACGCGATAGATCAGTATAAAGCGTTGCCAATCAGGGGGGTCTGCCGATGGTTGGTCAATTCTGCAGTTTTCGCGAAAGGGCACGACTTCAGTCGTGCCGCACAGTCGGCAACATAAGTGCGGGCTTCAGCCCCTGCGGGACGATTCCACTCGACCTTGGACGGCTACGATTCAGCGTCCCAATTCTCGCCCGTTGGCTCGGTCAGCTCTACCCCCGGAGCGATCCGCACAGTTCCACGCATCGCGCCGTGCAAATCCTCGGCGCCGCCTTGGTGCAGCTCTTTGATTTTTCGATAGACGATGTAGCAATAGCCGTGCTCTGTGGGAAATCGGTAGGAACCATGCGCACACAGAACATGAGTTGCCACAGAGGTCATCTCCCAGCCCGTGTAGTCGTCCGCGTTGAGAAATCTTGAAGTAAGCTTTTCGAGTCCTTTCACCTCACCGAACTCGCGCACCTTCTCCATCCCGAGCTTGGAATGCGGTGGAATGTTCACGTTGGCCCATGACCACTCCCACGAATCACCCTGAGTCGTGCCGACAACCGACACCTCGATCTCAAGCGTGGGCTTGTCAGGGTCAATAAAGGTGAGTGTGGAACGTTCATCGTCCCAATCCCATCGCGCGTGAAGTCCATATTGCTCGCGGAATCGCTTGTTTTTCTCTTGTGATTCGTGGACGAGCGGATGAACAAACTCCTCGAAGCGATCGTCACAAATTGTCATCAAGCCCCCAAACAATCGTCGTGAGAATTACTCACGGGATAATCCGGCCTTTTCGGAATACAGCAACTAAAGATCAAACTGCCGCAGCCAGGGAGCTATAAGCGCCGCAACTTTGCGCGGTTGCTCGTATGCAGCCAAGTGGCCCGCTCCGGGCAGCACGCTAAACTCGCATCCGCCGGGAGCCGTGCGAAAGGCTTCCATATCGGCGGCAGTGACGGCTGCATCTTCTGCGCCTGCGATGGCCAGGATGGGGACGCGGATGGTCGGAACTGTGGGCAACGAGTCGGGCCGCGTGGCAAGACCTGCCTGCACGGCGACCTCGGCTTCCGGGGTAAGCGTCATGCACGCGCGAATCTCCGCCACAATCTCCGGGCGCTCGCGCCGCGCGGTCTCGCCTACGAGCGCCTGCGCCATGCCATCGAAGAGCGCGGTCACGCCTCCGGTTCGCGCCCGCTCGATGGTTTCGGCGCGGCGCAGCAGATTTGCCGGCGCGTCGGGCTGCGGCTTGGAACAGATGAAGACCAGCCCCGTCATGCGCTCCGGCGCTCTGCGCCACAGCTCCAGCAGGACGTATCCACCGATGGAGCAACCTGCAAAAACCGCCTTGCGCAACGAGATCTGGTCCATCAGCGCGAGCACATCGGTGGCCAACTGCTCCATGGTAAGCACGGGAGCGTCGGGAACCAGGCTGAAAGCGCCCACCGGCAGGCCAGTACCCAGCTCGGAGACGCCGTGGCCGCGCAGATCGGGAACCACCGCGCGAATGCCGGCGAGCTCCTTGACAAGGGGGCGCCAGTAATCGCGATCAAGAGGAGTGGGATGCAGGAAAACCACCGCCGGGCCGCTGCCTGCATCGGTGAAACCAAGGCCTGAGCCGTCCAGAAGAGAAACGCCGTTCATACAGTTGGAGGATACGCTCCCGGCATGGGCGGCGTCTCCTCGGGAATGCCGATCCAGAGAGCCACGTAGGCCACGCCGACCAATCCGCTGGTGAAGATGAGGCCGAGGACCGCGATGATCCGGACCACGGTCGGATCCCACCCGTTGGCTTGCGCAAAGGCCAAGCAGACCCCGCCGATCTGCCGTCCAAACCGCGGGCGGATGAGCGGCCGGCGCTGCAGCGGCTGCGCACAGGCGATTGTTGCGCCACAATTCGAACAGAAACGTGCGCTGGCGGGAATTCCAGCTCCGCAACGCTGACAGAAGATGGTCATAACCCGTGCTCCTCTGGAGAACTGCAATTGCTAAGAAGATACGCGGCTTGGTGCGCGCCGGTTCCCTGCTGCCGTCGCGAATCGAGAAACTCAGGCGCCTAACATTTACCCGATCCCGGCTAACTCGGCTAACTCCGCCTGCTCCGCCAACTCCCCTAGCTCCGCTCTATCTTCAATTCCCGCGGTACGGCGCGCGCAGGTACTTCCTTGCTTCGCCTGCACGCGAGGTATTCGGTCCCGCGTCGATGGCCTGCTGGTAATCGCGCACGGCGAGCGGCCGCTCGCCCATCAGATCGTGGCATTCACCGCTGTCGACGAGCGAGCGAATCTTCAGCTCCGAGCCAACGCCTTCGCTTGCCGCGGCCCGCTCAAAGGCCTGCGCCGCTTCCTGGTAATGGCGTTGGCCGCGCAATGCGTCGCCATATCCAAAGTAGGCCAGCTCCAGCTTCGACGAGACAAAATAACCCGGCTTGGCCGACGCGGCCACGAGTTGCCGGTAAGCGTCCACGGCTGCCATTCCCTCGCCCGCGTCTCTTCTCAGATTGGCTTCTTCAAGGCGGAAGAGAAAATCGCGGGGATACTGGCGTTCTAATCCACGCACCACCTCGATGGCCTCTTTATACTTGGCTTCGCGGCGCAGGAAAAGCGCGATCACGGTATGCGATTCGACACTGGTGATCACGCCACGCGCGCCCGCGTTTTCAAGCATCGCGAGCCCGGTGGATTTGGAGCCGGTGATTCCGGCAAAACCGATCATCAGCTTGAACGGCCATGGGAGGGCACCGACCACATACTCGTAGACACCCACTATCATCTTCGCGTCCACATAATCGGGATCGATCTCCAAGGCGCGCGCGGCGTCGTCCCTGGCCTTCGTCGCCAGGTGGAACCCCGCGCCGAATCCGCGCTCCACCATGGCTACGTAGGCGCAGCGCAAACTGCGCACCCAGGCGCGGGCAAAGAGCGCGTCCACATCGTTGGGATTCTTGCTCAGCCGCCAGTCGGCCTCGCGCACCGCCTCGTCGGCCAGCGCGAAGATCCGATCGCGTTTCGCGGGGTCCTCGTCGGTGGCGTGGCGGCCGGTGAGAAATCCGTCGTTGGCATAGAACGTGGTGTCGAGAAGATCCTGGCGGTAGAGTTCCTGAAAGATCAGTACGTTCACCAGGTAAGCCGTGGCCTGCGGATCGCCAGGATGGGCGGCGTGAAACTGCTCGAAGCGCGCCACCGCGGCAGCCCCACCCCTCCCCCTATGGAAATCGTTTTTTCGACCCCCACTTCGCTTATAACTTGCATGTTATCAATGCTTTGTAATTTATACCCATTGACTCATCGGTAACCTCAAACCCCGGATTTTGGCCACTTTTTAGCCCAAAATGCGGCGTTTTTGGCCAGAAAGAGCCACTTTGTCGCAGATTTCGAGCGCCCCGCATCTCGATTCTGAGATGGGTCAGGCGTCGGAACCGAAGGCGAAACTGGCGACCTTTTTATGCGGAAATGCCGGAATCTTGGGGATCTTCATCGGTACCGGTGCAAATCGCGTACAAATATGTGCCAACGGCTGCTTCCCAGATGGCAAAAGCGAGAGCGACTAAACGTGGATCAGGCCGGCCGAACGGTGCCACCAACGGCGAGAAGGGCAGTGCAGCTACGCCTCCCACCACAGCCGCGCCGAGCAGGCGAGAGCGAGAGAGCAACTGCCTGTATTGAACCGCACAGGACAGAGTGATTCCAGCCCCGCCGAGTGCGCCGCCTGCCAACACTGGGATGACCAAGCTTGAGATGTGGAACATCAGTGTTGCGAGTATCAAGTGCGCGGTTACTGTGGCCGCAACCAACACCGCCGCAATCATAAGGGGGCAAGCGAGAAAAGCTTTGCGTGTCCGCATTAACAGAAGCGCACACAACAGGGGAAACGACAAGGGGAGTACCAAGCCCGATGCGGCCAGGCGCCCAAATTTGAAGACAAAGTCGGCG
>CAVXOO010000322.1:0-3351 GCA_963762945.1 uncultured Acidobacteriaceae bacterium
CCGGCATTGCCGGCTGGTCTTCGAACAACAAGTATTCGCTGCTCGGCGCGCTGCGCTCTTCAGCGCAACTGATCAGCTACGAACTGGCTCTCGGTTTATCGCTCGTGGGCGTGGTGCTTCGCGCCGGCTCGCTCAACCTGCGTGTCATCGTCGAGCAACAGGCCACCTACGGCATGGCAACTTGGAACATCTTTGGCGGATGCCAGTTTTTCGCCTTTTTCATTTACTTAGCGGCAGCCTTCGCCGAAACCAATCGCTCGCCCTTCGATCTGCCTGAAGCTGAAAGCGAGCTCACCGGCGGCTATCACACCGAATACAGCTCGATGAAGTTCGCCATGTTTTTTATGGCCGAGTACGGCAACATGATCAACGTGGGCTGCGTTGCTACGCTCTTGTTCCTGGGCGGCTGGACCAGCCCCTTCGGCGACACCCTGGGACCATTTGAGAACCCAGTGATCAACGCCGTGCTGCCGATTGTCTGGTTCGTGGGTAAGGTTTTCTGCTTCCTCTGTCTTTACGTATGGGTGCGGGGCACGTTGCCGCGCTTCCGTTACGACCAACTGATGACCTTCGGCTGGCGGTATCTGCTTCCGCTCGCTATGTTGAACATTGTGGGGACAAGCCTTTGGCTTGCGTATCGATGAACGCGGGTTCGGCGTCAACGCGGAATCACGCTCGTTTACAATCGGGAGATCGATTGCGAAGCAACAACTACTCGACTTCGCTCTCCGCCGCCTTAACCTGCCGGTTCCGCAAACTGAACCGGCGCTAACCAGTACGTCAGGCACCAATGCACCTGATTTTGTTCTTCCTTTTTGCCGGATTCTGTCTCGCGGGAGCCATCAACCTCCTTTGGCAGACCCATCCCATTAACAGCGCATTGGCGCTGATCGTGGTGATGACTTCACTGGCCGTGCTTTACCTGCTGCTCGGCGCAGAGTTTCTTGCTATTGCGCAGATCATCGTCTACTCCGGCGCCGTGATGGTGCTGTTCACCTTCGTGGTGATGCTGCTCAACGCCGGCCGCGAAGAGCACACTCTCGGCAGCCGTGCCGCCGCACGCGTGGGCTTTCCCGCCGTGGTTGTTCTTCTGGCTGTACTGGCCACCATCGTTCTCCGCACCCAGGGCATCGTCTCGGCGCATCTTGGAACGGGCTTGACCAGCGATCCCAACAGTTCGAATCTCGTCCTGCTCAGCCAGGTGCTCTTTCACGAACTGCTTTTGCCCTTTGAGCTGACGTCGGTGCTCATTCTCATTGCCATCCTCGGCGCGGTTGCCATCGCCCGTCACGAGGGCTCGGAAGTGGGCGGCTCGACAATAGGCGGCACGGAAAGGACGGCCGAAAAATGAGCTTTCTGCATCAGGATGTGCCCCTCACCTGGTATCTGCTCTTGAGCGCCGTGCTTTTCTCGCTTGGCGTGGTTGGATTTCTCATCAAGCGCAATCTCATTACCGTTTTTATGTCGATTGAGCTGATGCTTAACGCCGTCAATCTCTCCTTTGTCGCGTTTGCTTATCAATGGCACGCGGTGAAGGGACAAATCTTCGTCTTTTTCGTGATGATGGTCGCCGCCGCCGAAGCCGCTGTCGGACTGGCCATCATTATTGCTGTATTCCGCACACGCGCCACACTGGCCGTCGACCGCATCGACCTGATGAAACTATGAACGGACCGCTCCATCTCTGGCTCATTCCGCTCTTGCCCTTTGCGGGATTTCTGTTGAATGGAATCCTTGGAGGACGCCTCCCGAAGTGGCTGGTGACGACGATTGCATTGCTCGCGCCGCTGGCCGCATTCGTCGTCGTCGCGCGCAACGCGTTTCTCGCACTTCTTGCCCCAGTTGAAATGCGCGCGTGGAATGGCCCCGGTCCGCTTCCAAAGCTGTACCCACTTCCCTTCGTTGAAACCTGCCCGCACGCGTGGCTAGCCCTTCCCGGCCTTCATGTCAATTTCAGTTTTGCTCTCGACCAACTCTCTCTGGTCATGCTGCTCGTCGTCACCGGCGTCGGCTTTCTCATCCATGTCTACTCCGTCGGCTACATGCACGACGACCCAGGCTACGCGCGCTACTTCAGTTACCTGAACCTCTTCCTCTTCTTCATGACCACGCTGGTGCTTGCCGGCAATGTGCTGCTGATGTTTGTCGGCTGGGAAGGCGTCGGCCTGGCATCCTATCTGCTCATTGGCTTCTGGTTCCAGAAGCCAACAGCCGCTGCGGCCGGCAAGAAAGCGTTCATCGTCAACCGCATTGGCGACTTCGGATTTCTCATCGGGATTTTTCTGCTACTTGCGAACTTTGGCACGCTCGACTTCAGTGAGATTGGCGCCAAACTCGCCGCCAACCCTATGTGGACTGGCGGCGCACTTACCGCGATCTGCCTCTGCTTGCTCATGGGCGCCGCCGGCAAGAGCGCGCAATTGCCGCTCTACGTCTGGCTGCCCGATGCCATGGAAGGCCCCACCCCGGTATCCGCGCTGATTCACGCGGCCACCATGGTCACGGCCGGCGTTTATCTGATCGCGCGTACGCATTTTCTCTTTGACCGCGCGCCTATTGCTCTCGGCACGGTCGCCATTGTCGGCGCGGCCACGGCCATCTTCGCCGCCACCATCGGGCTTGCGCAAAACGACATCAAGCGCGTGCTCGCCTACTCCACCATCTCGCAACTGGGCTACATGTTTCTGGCCTGCGGCGTGGCGGCGTATTCGGCAGCCATCTTCCACCTCGTCACGCACGCATTTTTCAAGGCGCTGCTCTTCCTCGGCGCAGGCTCGGTGATCCACGCCATGGGCGGCGAGCAGGACATGCGCAAGATGGGTGGTCTGCGCAAGAAACTTCCCGTCACTTTCTGGACCATGACGGTGGCCGTCTTTACCATCGCCGGATTTCCGCCTCTGGCCGCGTTCTTCTCGAAGGACGCAATCCTCTATGCGGCGTTCGTGCAAGGAGCCGGTGGCATCATCCTCTGGTCCGTCGGCCTGGTCACTGCGCTGCTCACTTCGCTCTATATGTTCCGCCTCTGGTACATGACCTTCTTTGGCGAAATGCGGACGGCGGACGCCCATCCACACGAGAGCCCGTGGTCGATGCGCGCGCCACTCATCGTTCTGGCACTGCTCTCGATCTGCGGCGGTTGGATCGGTATCGAGCGTTTCGGTTCGTACCTCGCGCCGGCTGTCGGCCTGCATCGAGCCGTCTCGAACATTCCGCATCTTGAGCTGATCCTCACCCTCATTGCCGTTCTCGCGGCGCTCGAAGGCTGGCTCATCGCGGATAAATATTACCGACGCAAGACCGAGCGCCCGGCGCAACTGGCTGCGGCCGTGCCCGCCGGATACAAGTCTCTCC
>CAVXOO010000323.1:0-5932 GCA_963762945.1 uncultured Acidobacteriaceae bacterium
CGGTGGGGTGGAAGATGACATGGGCATTCTCGATAGGCTTGCCGTTGACATCCCTGAGCACCGTGACTTCAATGTGCGCCGAAGGCGGCGGGGACTTGTATTTGCGGCCGTGGTAATTATCGTTCTGGGCGCGGAGCACAAACGGACTGAGAGAGATGCCAATGCCAGCCACAAGAACGCAGACGGGAAAACGCAGTCGCAGGAACATGCCGTCATTTTATCGCGTCCCAAGGTGCCAGGCGAATCAGCGCTGGCAGCGCGCGACAGGATGACGCCTGAAATCATTTCGGAACGCTGGCCAGGTTGTCTCGGCGGGACATGACCCTTCTTTGGGCTTCTTTTACTGCCAGGGAGTCAGATCCGCGCGCCACATAGCCGCTAATCCTGAAAACAGATCAAGTTGAACATAAAAGCAATGAATGTGAGTCTGATTCACTCAAATTTAAATGAACCCCCTCTTGACAAACCGCATTTCCTTGCCTATCGTTAGCAATTGGAGGGCGAGAGTGCTAGCAGCTCGCTAATTGAACTGCTGAGCCACGCCACAGATCACCATGGCGGCTCGCGCACCGCAATCTCACAAAGTTCTGTTTTTCATCACCAGAGCCCGTGGGCCGGGCAGTGTCCGGCTGTGCGGGAAGGAGAAGCGAAGCAATGGCAACAACGTCTGTGAAGACCGCATTCACCCCGCTCCATGATCGAATCTTGTTGCGCCGGGTGGAAGAGACCGAAACCGTCCGCGGGGGCATCATCATCCCCGACAGCGCCAAAGAAAAGCCCCAGGAGGGTGAAGTGATCTCCGTGGGCAAAGGCAAGTCGAACGACGAAGGCAAGGTTTTTCCGCTGGACGTAAAGGCGGGGGACCGTGTGCTCTTCGGCAAGTACTCGGGAACCGAGATCAAGATCGACGGCGAAGAGTTCCTGATCATGCGCGAGGAAGAGGTTCTCGGCATTTTGAAGAAGTAGAAATGCAGCTTTTAGCTTCTAGCTTCTAGCTCCTAGCTACTAGCTAAAAGCCCGTAGAGCCAACAGCACACGATTTTCAAACTGCACAAATGCCGCTAGAAGTTAGCAGCTTATTCAGGAGATTTGAGAAATGGCAAAGCAAATTCTGCACGGTGAGGATTCCCGGCAGGCGATTCTGCGCGGCGTGAACACGCTGGCGGACGCCGTGAAGGCGACGCTCGGGCCCAAGGGCCGGAACGTTGTGATCGAGAAAAAGTTTGGTTCGCCCACCATCACCAAGGACGGCGTGACGGTGGCCAAGGAAATCGATCTGAAAGATCCGATGGAGAACGTCGGCGCGCAACTGGTGCGCGAAGTTGCCTCGAAGACTTCGGACGTAGCCGGCGACGGAACGACAACCGCCACCGTGTTGGCGCAGTCGATCTTCCGCGAAGGCGTGAAGACGGTGGCCGCAGGCGCCAACCCGACCGCCCTCAAGCGCGGCATCGAAAAGGCCGTCACCGTGATCAACGGCACGCGCGACAAGGATGGCAAGTGGAATCAGGATGGCGCGCTGAGCAAGCTTTCGAAGCCGGTGAACGAGGGATCGGTGGCGCAGGTAGGCACCATCTCCGCCAACGGCGACGAGGAGATTGGCGCCATCATTGCCGAGGCCGTGAAGGTGGTCGGCAAGGACGGCGTCATCACCATCGAAGAGTCGAAGACCATGCACACCGGTCTTGAGACTGTCAACGGAATGCAGTTCGATCGCGGCTATCTCAGTCCGTATTTCGTCACGGACGCCGAGCGCCTGGAAGTGGTTCTCGACGATCCGTACATCCTGATCTACGAAAAGAAGATCAGCGCCATGAAGGATCTTCTGCCCCTGCTCGAGCAGGTGGCGCGCGGCGGCAAGCCATTGCTGATCATCGCCGAGGACGTTGAGGGCGAGGCTCTGGCCACTCTGGTTGTGAACAAGCTGCGCGGAACCCTGAATGTGGCGGCCGTGAAGGCTCCCGGATTCGGCGATCGCCGCAAAGCCATTCTGGGCGACATCGCCATCCTGACCGGCGGCAAGGCCATCACCGAAGATCTAGGTATTAAGCTCGAAGGCGTGAAGCTCGAGGATCTAGGCAAGGCCAAGCGCATCACCATCGACAAGGACAACACCACCATCGTCAACGGCGCAGGCAAGACCTCGGACATCGAGGGCCGGGTCAAGGAGATCAGGTCGCAAATTGAGAAGACCACCAGCGACTACGACAAGGAAAAGTTGCAGGAGCGGCTGGCCAAGCTGGTCGGCGGCGTCGCCATCATCAAGGTGGGCGCGGCTACTGAGACCGAGCTGAAGGAGAAGAAGGCTCGCGTTGAAGACGCGCTGCACGCGACGCGCGCGGCTGTCGAGGAAGGTATCGTTCCCGGGGGCGGCGTGGCCCTGGTGCGCTGCGTTCCGGCAGTCGAAAAGCTGATCGCCACGCTCGAAGGCGATGAGAAGACCGGCGCAACGATCGTCCTGCGCTCGCTCGAAGAGCCGCTGCGCCAGATCGTCGCCAATGCCGGCGAAGAGGGCGCAGTAGTCGTGGCCAAGGTGCTGGAGTCGAAGGAAACGCACTTCGGCTACAACGCTCTCACCGGGAAGTTCGAGGATCTGGTCAAGGCCGGCGTCATCGATCCAACCAAGGTGACGCGCACGGCGCTGCAGAACGCAGCCTCGATCGCGGCCCTGCTGCTGACTACCGAGGCTCTGGTGGTCGAGATTCCCGAGCCCAAGGCTGCGCCGGCCGGCGGCGGCCACGGCGGCGGCATGGACGGAATGTATTAAAGGCAGGGAACAAGGAGCCGAGGGAACAAGGGAACAAGAAAACGCCCGCTCTCGATTTCTGGAAACAACGGGAAAACAAAAAGGCCTCCAGCTTCGGTTGGGGGCTTTTTTTTAGGTTCGATAATTGTCAATTGTGCGGCAATTGCTCGCCATTCGCGGCCTTCACCATAAGGTCCCGCATCCGGTCGTAGTCGAACACCCCATCGACGAACCCATACAGAGCCTGCGACTCCGGCCAATTCGCATTGGTCTCGTTCTTTCGGTACGAATCGATAGAGAATCGCCTTTCTCCAGGTTTCGTTGGCTTGAAGAAGGCTTGGTCCGCATCTTCGCTTCCGAGTTCGAGGCGGTAATCCGGCTTGCCATCGTTCATGTGGATCAAAGCGACCAGATAAGTGTTGTAGGGTTTCAACGGTTCGAAGGGATAGAGAAAGACGGCAGAGCCGGAGCGAAGCTGGACCTTTTGGATCGGAAAGACATGTAGATTGGCGAAATACGGATCGGAGGTGTGCTTATGCAAGTCAATCATGTAGGCAATCTGCCGGTCGCGCAGAGCCTTCTCGCCGCTCTCGGCGTAAACCCGCGCCAACAATGCAGCTGCACGCCAGTTCTTCGGATGCGCCTCTACAAAAGGGCCGATGAGCGTCAACGCATAATTCGTATCGCCGGTCTCAACCGCCGATCCTGCTGTGAGAAGGGTGACGAAGCAGGCCAATGGGGAGTTCGGCTCAAGGGCAGCAAGCAGCTTCCGGGCGTCCGGCAGCACATCGGCGTCGCGCCCTTGGTCGGCGGCGTCTCGCACGGCGTCGAAGAGAGCGCGGTTTTGCGGGCTCAACGCGGCCAATGCGCTGTCATCCACGCGTATACTCTCCGCGTCATCCAGGGCGGGCTTTTGTTGCGCAGGTAGGCACAGAGCCGCATTGAGACAGAAAGCGCCGAGCAGAACAATCTTCCGTTTCGTTCGCATAATCCTCCATGTGAGAGAGCGGTAGGCAGAATGCCACAGTGCAGCGCGTCCGCGCAACTTGGGGAGAAGATTCTGATGCAAACACAAAAGGCCTCCAGCTTCGGCTGGGGGCCTCTTTGCAAATAGGCAACACTTCCGCCCCGGCGTCGCATTGACGCGTCGATCGCCCAGACTTCTTGAAATCAATCCGCAGGATTGGATTGCTGCGGCGTTACATGACCGCAGTGGAGACGATTGGCGGCCCAATTCTCGTGCCGGCGCTGGTGTCGGTTCTTTTATCGGGGGTCGAAGGTTGCGGACGCAGCGAACGCAACCAGCCGGCAGAAAGCCAGGCACGCGGGATGACGAACTCCGACCAGCCGCAATCCAGACAGACATGAATATCGGGGGAGGGCGTCATAGGTGGGTGACTCAACGTGCGAGGGCTATTGCGATAGAGCCGAACTTCTGCTGGCACAGTCGAAACAGCGGCAGATTGGCACTTAGGACAGATCATGGAGAACCTCAGGTGATTCAAGCCAAAGGCAAGTTCCAACAAGCACTTCAAGCGAGTAATCCAATCTAACGGGAATCAGGTCACAAATTCAACAAGAACCAGCAAGAAAATGCGCTTTAGGTAATATTACCTTCATAACATCAAAACTGGTTTTACTTAAAGAAATTTCTTGCTTTTCAATGGTATACGGGAGGAGTTCTGTTCCCAAACGGCGGTTTCTGGTAAGGAAACGGGCGCGACTTGGCTGCGGGGGCGCGCGAAATGCGGCGGCGCTGTTTCTGGCTGGGGGTAAGCTTGGGGGCCTCTTGCATCCGCGATCTGGCGCTAGAGGAGGCATTTCAAGAAAAACAGAAGGGGCCTGCACGAGGCAGGCCCCCAAGGTAGTTCGCACCAGAAAGATCAGAAAGTGAAGTGCACCGCCATTTCGACGATGCGTGCGCTGCCGATGGTGTTGGTCACCACACCCAGTTTGTTGCTGGCTGCGCCGGGAACCGTGTAGAGCTCGTAGGCGCAGTTGGTGGAGTTGCCCGAACAGCTCTGGTTCTTTCCGGCTGGGGTTGTGACGGTTGTGCGCTCTCGGCGATTAACGGCCATTGAGCATCGCTTCCGGTCCTCGGCAAACTCAATATAATAACTATCGGATATATCAAAAGATATTATCCCGATACTGGCACTGGAAAGGCGGGTGAACGCGGTTATTTGATAAGCCTGGACGCTATGCGATAAACAGGAGCCGACGGCGTCGGCGTGGCCATGAAAACCCAGGCAGTCGCTGCGAGAGATAGCCGCCCGGTCATTGTGGCTGGAAGCGCTCTGGCGGTATCGCTGCAGAGGCCGGCGGATAAAGACGTCGGCGTCCCGGTTTGGTGGTGGCGGTGGACGTGGCTGATGACGGGATGCGCTGACTGACGAACTCAGTCATCACTCGCTCCACTGGAGCAGCGTCCCAACATATTCAAAGACAGCGCCAACTCATCGACCTGCAGACCAATGCACAACCAACAGTCCGGTGACACTGATCACAGCAGCAGCAAGGAGCTAGCAAAGGTCTGATCGAGATCCAGCGAGAGAAAAGGGACAAGCATACTAGCTTCATGATGGTGCGTGTGGATATGCGCGGGGCCGGGCCGGATTCCACCTCCTCGGGCCAGGGCAGCAGCAGCCTGACATCAACTTGACTGCATCGACGTACTCGGACTTGGTGGGGTGGTGCGTCCAAGCATCGTCAGACGTCCTCCTCAGTCAGCATTCACTGGCCATGGCCGGTGTTCCTCCCTGGTATCAACAAGATCCACACAGAAATGACGACGACTTTGAGCAATTGCAAGAGTTGGTGGTGCGAGAGTAGCAATGTGATCTATGAGAAACCCTTCGACCCCAACATGGACGATCTTGGTCAGGTGCATTCTCCAACAAGTAACTTGCCGCCATCAACCTCGTGGTATTGAACGGTAAGGATTGGGTTCGACCAGACCAAATCATATGAATGTGGCTGTGGTCCAGCTCACACAAACCGTGGCACGGGCATTGCCAAGTGAGTGCCAAATTGACATTCACCCCGGCTCCTTTTGGGAGCATGGTATTCGTCGTGACAACGATTCGCCTGTGTCAAGGGGAATGGAAGTTGACTCCTTCGTCGTCGGCGCAAGTGTTCGATGATGATGGTGAAAGCTGCTGTCGTAGCTGGATCCACGTAGTCGAC